>JAYPJO010000040.1:2122-2551 GCA_038128465.1 Gammaproteobacteria bacterium | reverse complement strand
TTCCAACATGGATTTGGTGGCAGACAAACGCATCTGCTCTATGTGCTCATTTACTGAGGAATCTTTCTCGATATAGGAATCTGAGGCAGGCACATAGGCTTCAGGCTGATAATAATCATAATAGGAAACAAAATATTCGACGGTATTGTTGGGGAAAAAATCTTTAAGTTCGCCGTACAACTGCGCAGCAAGAGTCTTGTTATGCGCCATGATTAAGGCAGGACGCTGGGTTTCCTGAATCACATTGGCAATGGTATAAGTTTTTCCTGAACCAGTAACACCCAGCAGGGTCTGGGCAGCAAGCCCGTCTTCCAGACCTTCGACCAGACTTTTTATCGCAGCCGGTTGATCTCCTGCCGGGGGAAACGGCGCTTTTATCTCAAACTGATCCAAGCAACTATCCAGAGCTAAAAATCGATCATTTTAAGC
>JAYPJO010000040.1:584-2112 GCA_038128465.1 Gammaproteobacteria bacterium | reverse complement strand
CGAAATGAACTCCTTGACCAGTCCGGTAGTGATTCAGATTGAATTTCCTAAAATAAGGTATGGTGGGAAATGTACTTTAGATGAGGAGCCGTCCGAGGCAGGGATCTATTTACCGCGTGCTCCAATTAAAGTACGTTTCCCTGAATATCTGTGAAAGTTACAAAAGAAATTAAAACTGAGCTACTACTAATCCTGATAAGTAGCAGTATGGGCTTACGTTTAATTCAATGCTGCCATGGCTGTATATCAGCCTGATCTTTTCACTTTATTCAGGTCTTGTACAAGCGAGCAATGTTTGAGGGACAAAGCCCCGATTTCCCCAGTCTTTGACAGATCGTAATATGAGGTTGACCACTTGCTGAAATCTCATTAACATACGCGCCGCTTCGAGTTATAATTTTTTCATTAAATTTATCGAATAAATTGCCCAATAGCTCAATGGTAGAGTAGGTGACTGTTAATCACTTGGTTGTTGGTTCGAGTCCAACTTGGGCAGCCATTTTAGTAATATTATCAATATGTTAACTCCGTTCTCTACGCGAATGATTTTTTGAATTAATCTTTAACATTAATTTAACATTACTTTCTTCAATATATTTTTTTTTGGTTGGATAGTCATCGGGTCCTAATAATTATCAAATCTTTTATTGGCATCTCATAAACACATTGAAGCCCGTCCTCACCATAAATAGAAAATATTTTGTTTTCAAACACCCAGACTACTTCGGACTTATTTCCTTCGTAGTAACTGTCAGCATTAAGTGAATAACTACCACCCTTATTAATATCATCCCAAGTATTAGAAGGGATAATAATTGTGCTTTCTGCATCATCATTACCCCAAAAAGCTGTTAATTTAACTTTATCTTTTATATATAATTTTTTCCATAATCCAACTATTTCATCTTTAGTGAAATTAAAATATGTATTTTCATCCTTAAAAAGGACCCAATTTTTATCCTTATAATGCTTATTTAAAGCATCCATTGATGGATATATTTTTAAATCACTTAATACGAAGTAGTTACCTTGGAGAACTCCAACTACCGAAAAAATGTAACCTTTATACTCTAAAAAGTGTACCGCTGGGTCATCATCATCTATGGAAAGATGATTGACAAATATATCCATCATCCTATCTTCATTCAAAGCGTCATTTTTTTTTATATATGCTTCATAGTCGATGTTAATAATGTTATCGATATTATCAATATAGTCAAAACCAATATCCTTACAATGAACTATATTTTCATCCCAGTCCTCAAATTCTGAAATTTTATCTGAATATTTTATTGCGATTGGACCATAATCTTTTCCATCTAGGTAAAGCTGAAGTAATTCATCTAGTAATTCTATTTTGTTTTTAGACTTCATAAAAAAGTAACTTTATTTGATAACTATCAGGTCTTATTAATTATCGATTCTTCTACTGGCTCTTCTACAATATAATGAGCAGCATCATCACCCCAAATAGAAAATCTTTTGTTTTCAAATTCCCATGTTACTTTGAATTTTTCACCTTCATAAC
>JAYPJO010000040.1:0-574 GCA_038128465.1 Gammaproteobacteria bacterium | reverse complement strand
CATGTGAGTAACTACCGCCATTATTAATGCAATTCCAAACCCTAGATGAAATAATGATTGTGCTTTCCACATCATCATTTCCCCAATAGGCTGTTAATTCGACCTAATTTCCTTTTCGATATAATTTCTTCCATAATCCAACTATTTCATCTTTAGTGAAATTATAGTATTCATTTTCATCTTTAAAAAGAATCCAATTTGTATTCTTGTACTGTTTATATAAAGCATTCATTGATGGATATATTGTTAAATCACTAAAATAATAAGAATAACCTTCGAGAAATCCAACTACCGAAAAAATATAATCTTTATAGGCTAGGAAGTGTACCGCTGAGTCATCATCATCTATAGAGAGATGATTGATAAATATATCTATCATCCTATCTTCATTCAGAGCTTCATTTTCTTCTAGGTATTCTAAATATTCCATGTCATTAACATAGTCATAACCAATATGCCTACAAAAAATTATATTCCTGTCCCAATCTTCAAATTCAGAAATTATATCTGAATATTTTTTTGCGATTGGACCATAATCTTTTCCATCTAGGTAAAGCTGAAGTAATTCATCTAG
>JAYPJO010000039.1:9553-12325 GCA_038128465.1 Gammaproteobacteria bacterium | reverse complement strand
TTCAATTTTCCAACAGTACTCACACTCTTTAGGCCTATCGCCTTTTTGCATCATGTCACGCATTTTCTTTTTGTGCCTTGTATTATGTATAGCACTTGGATTAGTTTTTATTTCTTCTAAATCAATTTGGTGTGCTGGAGGGTGATGGCAACTGGTTGTGCCGCCATGCCCTAACCATATGGTAGCATTGTACCATTTAGCACCACAAAAACTTTCAGAAACAGAATCTATCATTCTTGCTTTGTATTCTCTGTGACTTTCGCCTTGTCGTCTTCCCATTATTTCTCCTTAGGGTAACCTTCGTACCAATCTTTTATGGTGTTTACCCTTACATCTCTCCATGCTTTCACGTCTAATCCCCACATTATAAGTGTGTCTGGACTACTGTAACCATTTATTTTCATTTCTACACCTGATATATCGTTGTTTAGTGTACAGGGCATGGTTCTTATTTCACCTGTGTCTATTTTTTCAAATACAACTGTTACTACACCTTTTTTGAGTGCATCAACTATTTTATTTGTGTTCATACCATAGCCTCCGCTTCTTTACAAATGTTCCACCAATCTTCCATTTCCGGAAATGTATTTAAAAAATCTGTGTCTCTTCTAGCATCATGCTGAGTAAAAAACTTATAAAAATTTGCCCTTGCTTTTGTAAGTTCATCTTTGTCTATATTAGCACCTGCTTTCATCCATTCCAAATTACGTCTTACTTTGTCAATTTCAAAATCTTTAAACCCTCTGTAATCTATATTTACTTCATCTGCTTGATTTAACTCCATAAAAGCAATCGCTTCTTCCAAATAACTCTGATAATAATCAGGCATTATTTGTATACATTGCCAAAGTGGTGCTCTAAGTAATGGAATATCAAACCAAATTCGTTGCTTGGGCCTTATTTCATAATCTGGATGTTTATGGTCTCCATTATCAGGTATAGGAATGTATTTAGTGCCTTGTCTGTCTTTTGCATATTCGTCTCGTAAGTCTAATATCCATTGCAAATAATCACGTAAACTTGGTAAACTTAGCACGTTAAAGGTGTTTATAAATGTAATAGTACTGTTGTCTGTTTCCTTTAAAATACGTTGTACGTTGTTTTGTAACATTTTAAAATCCATACCATTACGCATATATTCTGCCTGAGATCCATAACCATCACATGATACAAATGTTGCAAAGTTCTTACATGCTGGTGCTACATACCAGTTATTTCCAGAGTTTGGGTTAAACTTATCTGGATCTTCCCATATTTGTATCTCTTCTAATCTTTGTAGCGAATCAATAAACATGTCCATAAGTTTTGGTTTAGGTGGACACATATTAGATGTTACAGACATCTCAAGCCAAGCATTTGGATTTTTGTAAACATAGTCTAATACCTTAAATGTATTACTATCCATAAGTGGCTCACCGCCTGTCATACGAAAAACTTCCAAGTTTTTGTACAAGTCCGGCCACCATTTCCAAAAAGCATTTACATAAGGATTTTCATCTTGTGCAATTTTTTCTGGTAGTAATCTTTGTTTGCTTAAACTGTCTAAATTATTACCTTTTGCTGTCATCCCTAACAGTCATCCTTAATGATCATCAAGTGCCCTGCACATATCATACATCAATCCCAGGTGTTTGACCAGATCTTCACGACTGTAACTGCCTGCATTATCCAATTCTGCTATAAGATTTACTAAAGCGCTACCTACGACTATAGCATCTGCGAGTTCACCCAGGGTAGATGCTGTTTCAGCATCCTTAATACCGAATCCTATACCAATTGGCAGATCAGTAAACGATTTCAGCCGGTTAACATTAGTTTTTACGGAATCTACATCCAGATGAGTCGCACCGGTAACACCCTTTAATGAGACGTAATATACATACCCCGAGCTTAATGCACATATTTGTCTGGCACGGTCATCAGAAGTTGTAGGTGCAACCAGAAAGATACAATCGAGTTCAGACTGCCTGACAATCTGTAGCAAATCATGAGCTTCCTCTGGCGGCATATCGACAATTAGAATGCCATCAACACCAACATCAACAGCTGCATCAACAAAATGTTGATAGCCCATACATTCAATAGGATTCAAATAACCCATCAGAACAACCGGAGTTGCCTGGTTTTCCTCCCGAAATCGTCTGACCAGATCCAGTACATCTTTCAGGCGTGTACCCTGAGCCAGGGAACGTTCAACAGCACGCTGGATAACAGGGCCATCTGATGAGGGATCACTGAATGGAAAGCCCAATTCAATAATATCCGAACCAAGCTCTACCAGAGCATGCATACTATTCAAACTGCAGTCCAGGTCTGTATCTCCAGCTGTTATATAAGGAATAAAAGCTTTTTTATTAAGTCTTTTTAATTCCTGAAAACAATGCTTAATTCTGCTCATGAAAAACCTGATCCTGCTTGCTTACTGCTCTCTTTTGCAGGCCTTCCCCTGCACTGACTTTGATATCTCATAGTTGTAGTGCTTTGATAAGAGTTGGTATCAGACATTAATTCCGTCAATCTCTGCCACGGTATGCATGTCTTTATCCCCTCTGCCTGAGAGGTTTAAGATCATCATGTGTTCGCGTGATAAATCTGGAGCAGTCTTAATGGCATATGCCAGAGCATGACTGGATTCCAGTGCTGGAATAATGCCTTCATGGCGGGTCAGGTAGCGAAAGGCATGTAATGCTTCGTCATCAGTTACTGCAGTGTATTCAGCACGCTTTATGTCTTTTAACCAGGCATGTTCAGGGCCAACTCCAGGATAGTCAA
>JAYPJO010000039.1:0-9543 GCA_038128465.1 Gammaproteobacteria bacterium | reverse complement strand
TCCTGCTGAAACTGAATGTGTTTCCATTATCTGACCATCTTGATCATTCATTAAATAGGTTCGGTTACCATGCAATACTCCTGGCTCACCAATATTCAGTGGCGCTGCATGTTTGCCAGTTTCTAGACCCAAACCGCCTGCCTCAACACCTATCATCCTCACAGACTCATCCTTCAAAAAAGGATAAAACAGACCAATAGCATTGGAACCACCGCCAACACAAGCAACCAATGAATCAGGCAAACGCCCGCATTGCTCCAGCGATTGTTGCCTTGCTTCAACGCCGATCACACTCTGAAAATCTCTGACCAACATGGGATAAGGGTGAGGACCGGCCACTGTACCTATAATGTAATAAGTTGAATCAACATTAGTCGCCCAGTCCCGCAGAGCTTCATTCATGGCATCCTTTAAAGTTTTGGAACCTGAATCAACTTCAACTACAGTAGCGCCCAGCAGCTTCATGCGATACACATTCGCAGCCTGGCGTTTAGTATCTTCTGAACCCATAAATACATGGCACTCGAGACCAAGACGTGCTGCAACAGTTGCTGTAGCAACACCATGCTGACCTGCACCGGTCTCAGCAATAATTCTGGTTTTACCCATAGCTTTTGCCAGCAGGGCTTGACCGATTGTGTTATTTACCTTGTGAGCACCCGTATGATTCAGGTCTTCACGTTTAAGATATATCTGTGCGCCACCCAGTTGCTCACTCATGCCTTTGGCATGGTACAGTGGCGATGGCCTGCCCACATAATGTGCCAGATCCTGATGAAATTCCTGCCAGAAGGACTCATCCTGTTTCATCTTTTTATAGACATTATTGAGTTCTTCCAATGCTGGCATTAATGTTTCGCCAACAAATATGCCTCCATAAACACCAAAGTGGCCGTGCTCATCAGGGCCATCATAAAGCTCTTTTTCACTCAGGGCAGTCACTGATTACCTCGTTTGACTTGATCAATAAAGTTTCTCATTTTTTCAGCAGATTTTTTACCCGGTTTTTCCTCTACACCGGAGCTTACATCAACCGCGTAGGGTTTTACTTTTTGTACAGCAGCAAACACATTATCCTGATTTAGACCTCCTGCAAGAATAATTGCCTGATTGGTTTCTTCTGGTAGTCGGTTAAGCAAATCCCAGTCAAAACTTTCTCCTGTGCCGCCAGCAATTTTTGGGTGCCATGCATCCAGCAAAATTGCGCTCGCACTTTTATAACGGTTGATTTGCGCGATCAGATCTAGCTCTGGTTTCACCCTTATAGCCTTGATATAAGGACGGGAAAAGCTTGCACAATAACTTTCGTCTTCTTCCCCGTGAAACTGGATATAATCCAGAGCCGCCTGGTTAATCACTGCATTCACTGCTTCAATTTCAGCATCAACAAATAAACCCACTTTATTTACAAATGCAGGTAAACTCTGAATAATTTGTTGCACAGTATCCACCGAAACACACCTCGGACTGTCAGAATAAAACACAAAACCAAGGGCATCAGCCCCAACTGATGCTGCAGTTTTGGCATCTTCAATATTTGTAATGCCGCAAATTTTGATACGTGTTCTAGTTATTTCCACAGTGTCCCAATGGCCAATCCAGGCAATAAAAACAAGCGCCGCATTCTAGCAAATTTTGCCACTAAGGGCTTTAAAAAAATGGCAATACCCAGGGAGCTGGTGGGAGCTCATAGACCTTAGGGTAATCAACTTCAATCAAATACAAACCTTCCGGAGCAGCAGTGATACCCGCCTGAGAACGATCTGTTTTTAAGAGCACCTGCTCTAGCCAGGCAGGCTCGCGGTGACCTTCCCCCACTTCCAGCAAGGTTCCCACAATATTTCTTACCATATGCAATAAAAAAGCGTTGGCTTTAATATCAACCAGTACAAAATCATCTCTTCTTTCAACTTTTAAATGCTCCACAAAGCGCATAGGTGAATTTGACTGGCAACCTGAACCTCGAAAGCTGGTGAAATCCCTTTCGCCCAAAAGATACTGACCAGCAGAATGCATTAGCTCTGCATTCAACGCATAGCCGTGCTGGCACACTTGCCCTTGCATCAATGCTGTTGGTGTTTTGTTATTGTAAATCAAATAAAAATAGCGACGGCTCAAGGCAGAAAAACGCGCATGAAATTCACTGCTGACCTGTTTTGCCCAACGTACAGCAATTGTTGCCGGTAAGAGAGAATTACAACCTCTTATCCATGCCTGTAAAGGACGTTCATTGTTAACATCAAAGTGGATTATTTGGGCACTGGCATGCACACCACTATCAGTACGTCCAGCGCAATACACTTTTATCGGTTCATCTGCGACCTGACTCAGAGCCGATTCAAGCGTTCCCTGGACTGTTGGGAGATCAGATTTTTGCGCCTGCCAACCGTTAAAAGCTGTACCCTGATATTCTATGCAAAGCGCTATACGGACAGGCTAAATCAAGTTTCGTAGCAACTTCATCCTGATCAGTGATAATTTCCAGCTCTTCTTCATCGCTCTCATCAAATGCAATCTCATCATCAAGCCCAAGATTACCTAAAGATGAGACACTTTCATCACCCTGCTCCTGATTATCAGTATCATCCCCGATATCACTTTCACCCAAATCTACAGCTTCATTGCCAGCATCCAGAAATTCAATTTCATCTACATCATCCAGATCCAAAACGATTTCCTCATCTGAATCTCCATCACTATCAAGATCAAACCCTATATCCTGATCTAGATTTTCTAGGCTATTATCAGCATCACTAGTAATGTCTGCCACTTCAGTAATTTCTTCAAGCGTCTCTGCTCTGGGCTCATCATAAGATTCAGCAAAAGTATCGCCCCCTTCTGCTTTCTGATCATCTCCCCGCACTTTTACTTGTTGATCACTGGTAGCGAGATCAAGCTCAGCTTTGTTTTCTTCTTCTGCCAGAATCGTATCAAATTCATCATTCTCTTCATCCGCTGCACTACGATTTCGGGCAATGAGAAAGCCTACTACCAATGCCAGGAGGACTACCAAAGCGCCAATCATTCCAATACTGCTTCCAAGTAATGCACTTATTTGAGCCATTATGCCTGTCGGCTGAGCTGGCTCTGGAGCAGGTGCCTGTGGTGCAGGAGTTGTCTCTGGTGTTGGGGGTGCTGTATCCGGAACAGATGATACAGCAAGGACATCTGCAGCTTCTGCCTGTGCTTTCAGTTCATCCTGAAGTTCTGCCATACGCTGACCTTCAATGGCAATAATGTTCTCCAAAATTGCTATTTCTTCTTCCAGATCATTGAGACGGCTGTTTAATTCAGCGTTTTCAAGCAGGGCACGATCCAGGTTTTCTTCACTTAAAGCCAGTTCATTTTCAAGGTTAGCAATGGTGGCATTCAAATCGGCTATCTCGGTACTTTGATCTTCTTCAGCAGTATTATTAACGATACTGAGCTGATCACGTGTTGCCGGAGCACCGTTCTGGCTATTGTTGACCGCCAGCGGTTGTGCATTATTTGAGAACTGCTGATTTTGTAAAGCCACCTGAGTGACGGCCTGTTCCTGTGTGATGGCATTGATTTCCTGCTGGCTGGGAATACGTAATACCCTGCCAGCTCTGATGCCATTAATGTTATTACGAATAAAGGCATCACTGTTAGCATTTGCCCGCTGAATGGCTAGCATCATCTGCTGGACTGACACATCATTGCCGGGTCTTGTGGCCAGTGCAATATTCCATAAGGAATCGCCATTTTGAATAACAACAGTCTCAACATCCGGTTCAGCCATTACTGTCTGTTCTGCAGCAGGTTCCGAAACTTCCGCTCTCTCCTCAACTGGTTCAGGAACAACCCTGGGTGCTGGTGCAGTTGGAGCAGGAGCTGTTGGCGTTGAGCGTGCAGGAGTTGGAGCTGACGCCGGAGCTGGGTTTGCAGTAAAGGTAGGTAAATCCAGTAATACAGTATATTTCCTGATAACACGCCCAGATGGCCAGCGTACATTCAGCACAAAATTCAGGTAGGGCTCTACTATTGCTTCACTACTGGTAATTCTGATAAGGCCATCAGAACTGGACAGTACATCAATGTCGAATTCCAGTTCGTTGAGCAGTGGTAGCGGCTCAACACCAACACGATCAAAGTCTGCTTCTGAGCCTAGAGTTACAATTATTTGCGACTCATCCAACCCATCCAGCTCCAACAGCTCTATTTCTGCATCAAGTGGCTCATTCTGGGCCGAATCTAAGCGGATATCACCCAGTGTAAAAGCAAGTGAAAAATCAGAAAGCAAGACAACAAATACACTGAGGAAAATACACAAAAATTTCCTACATTTGTTCCGTTTGCATACCAGCATCTAACAGTCCTTACTGGAAGTGAGAGATATTTTTAAATTAGGCCGTAAGTATTCATTATAAGTGGTTTTTTATCAACTCTTCTGCTATCTGAATTGAGTTCAAAGCAGCACCTTTTCTCAAATTATCTGACACAATCCACAAATTTAGCCCTTTTGGGTGTGAAATATCCTTACGTACCCTGCCAACCCAGACCTCATCATGGTCTGTTCCTTCAACAACTGCTGTAGGATATCCGCCATCTACCCGCTGGTCTTTCAGTACAACACCTTGGGCTTTTTCCAGCAAGGTATGTACCTCTTCAACCGATATAGTGTCTCTGGTTTCAATATGCACTGCTTCTGAATGCGCATAAAACACAGGGACACGCACACAAGTTGGATTAACCACAATATCATTATCACCAAAAATTTTCTGGGTTTCCCATACCATCTTCATTTCTTCCTTGGTATAGCCATTATCCATAAACACATCAATATGAGGCAGAACATTGAAGGCAATTTGTACAGGATAAACATCTATCTCAGGCTCACGGCCATTGAGCAAGCTCGCGGTTTGCCCCGCAAGCTCATCGATAGCCTCTTTACCTGTACCTGAAACAGACTGGTAAGTGGCTACATTGATCCGCGTGATACCCACAGCGTCATATATCGGCTTTAAGGCAACCAGCATCTGTATCGTGGAGCAATTCGGGTTAGCGATGATATTCTGATTTTTGTAATCAGCGATAGCTTCCGGGTTAACTTCGGGCACAACTAGCGGAATATCTTCTTCGTAGCGAAAATGGGAAGTGTTATCGATCACAATACAGCCTGCAGCAGCTGCTTTGGGAGCATATTCAGCAGACACAGACCCTCCGGCTGAAAATAAACCAATCTGAGCTTTTGAAAAATCAAATTCACTAATATTTTCAACTATATACTGCTTTTTATTAAAGCTAATCGATTCACCGGCGCTACGTTCACTTGCCAACAAATACAATTCCCCAACAGGAAATTTGCGTTGCTCCAGAATATTGATTAACACTCGTCCGACCGCCCCGGTCGCGCCAGCAACTACCACATTATATTTTGTACTCATTAGTCTTATTTACACTCCAGTGACAGGTATACATCCGGGAATAAACATCCCGTGTATTGATCAAAACATTGATTTAGCTGCTTAGACAAAAAGCCAGGGAGATTCCTGTTGGCGTCTGGCCTCGAATGTCTTTATATCCTCTGCATGCATCAGGGTCAGACTGATATCATCCAGACCGTTTAGCAGGCTGTTTTTTCTGGCACCGTCAATGTCGAAATTGATGACTGTGCCATCAGGTCGGGTAATAGTCTGTCCAGCCAGATCTATTTCCAGGGTATACGCATCGTTTGCCAGCGTATCCTTAAAAAGATTTTCAACAATATCTTCTTTTAAAACAATAGGTAAAAGACCATTCTTAAAGCAATTATTAAAGAATATATCTGCAAAACTTGGTGCGATAATGGTTCTGATTCCGTAGTCATCAAGCGCCCAGGGCGCATGCTCGCGACTTGAACCGCAGCCAAAATTTTCTCTGGCAAGAAGTATGCTGCCGCCGGCATAGCGAGGCTGATTAAGGACAAAATCAGGATTCAATGGCCGATGACTGCAATCCTGATCAGGAAGACCTTTATCCAGATAACGCGCTTCATCAAACAGATTTTTGCCAAAACCGGTACGTTTAATCGACTTTAAAAACTGTTTAGGAATTATGTAGTCCGTATCAACATTAGCCCTGTCCAGTGGAATGACAATGCCTTTTTCCTTGATAAATTTTTTCATAATTTGCCTACCTGTTAATTCCAGCTACGAACATCTACAAAATGTCCTGCTACAGCGGCAGCAGCCGCCATTGCCGGGCTGACAAGATGTGTGCGCCCACCAAAGCCCTGCCGCCCTTCAAAGTTACGGTTCGATGTAGAGGCACAATGCTCACCCTCACCCAGTTGATCTGCATTCATAGCCAGACACATGGAACAGCCCGGTTCACGCCATTGCAAACCAGCTTCGGTGAATATTTTATGCAGCCCTTCAGCTTCAGCCTGAGCTTTAACCAGACCAGACCCGGGCACCACCAGTGCTTCTTTGATGGATTCTGCCACTTTATGACCTTTGACAACTTTAGCTGCTGCGCGTAAGTCTTCTATCCGTGAATTGGTACAGGAACCTATAAACACGCGATCAAGTTTAATTTCCTGGATCGGCATATTGGCCTCAAGCCCCATATAACAGAGCGCCTGTTGGTAGTTGCCTCGTTTCGCCTCATTGGGGATTACTGAAGGGTCTGGAATGTTATTGTTCACAGAGGTCACCATTTCCGGTGAAGTCCCCCAGCTGACCTGGGGTTCAATGTCCCCGGCGTCCAACTCAACCACTTTGTCGAAACTAGCATCAACATCACTATGCAACTGCTGCCATGCCGCTACTGCCTGATTCCACATTTCACCTGTAGGCGCAAAAGGTCGGCCTTCAAGATATGAAATGGTTTTATCATCAACTGCAACAATCCCTGCTCTGGCGCCGGCTTCGATAGCCATATTGCAGACTGTCATACGACCTTCAATTGAAAGCTCCATAACAGCATCCCCGCCAAACTCAATAGTATAGCCTGTGCCACCGGCCGTACCGATTTCCCCGATAACAGCCAGCACCAGGTCTTTGGCAGTAACACCGCTACCCAGCTTGCCATTGACTCTTATCAGCATGTTTTTTGCCTTGCGTTGCTGCAGTGTCTGGGTTGCCAGCACATGTTCAACTTCAGATGTGCCAATACCATGCGCCAGTGCTCCAAGGGCGCCATGGGTAGAGGTATGCGAATCACCACAGACAATAGTCATGCCGGGTTGTGTTCTACCCTGTTCTGGCCCAATCACATGAACGATCCCATGGCGTGGATCATCAATCCTGAATTCATTTATACCAAATTCATTACAGTTATCATCAAGTGATTTGACTTGTATCCTGGATACCGGATCAACAATGCCTTCTACACCCTGTTCCCGTTCTGAACTGGTTGTCGGCACATTGTGATCCGGCGTTGCCATATTCGCTTCAGAGCGCCATGGTTTACGACCCGCCAACCGCAAACCTTCAAAAGCCTGGGGTGAGGTTACTTCGTGAATATACTGTAAATCTATATAAATCAGGGAGGTACCATCATCCAGATCCTTTACAAGATGGCTATCCCATAATTTGTCATAGAGTGTTTTTCCTGCCATAAGGGTATTTCCCGGGTTTCAGTTAATGTTAAATTTTTAAATGCTTGCAGGTATGATTGGCGTTTTGCAATCAACACCGCTATTTTGCGCTCTGTGCCGCAAAACATGATCCATCAGAGTTATCGCCAGCATGGCTTCTGCAATCGGTGTAGCTCTGATGCCGACACAAGGATCATGCCTGCCGGTAGTAACCACTTCAGTGGCCTCTCCTTGAATATCGATGCTTTCACCTGGTATCCGTAGACTGGATGTCGGTTTCAATGCGATATGCGCGATGATGTCCTGGCCAGTGGAAATCCCCCCGACAATACCGCCAGCATTATTGCTGACAAAGCCTTCCGGACGCATCAAATCACGATGCTCAGTGCCTTTTTGCTCAACAGAAGCAAAACCAGATCCTATTTCCACGCCTTTTACAGCATTGATGCTCATCAAGCTATGAGCAAGCTCAGCATCCAGGCGATCAAACACAGGCTCACCAAGGCCTACAGGAACATTACTGGCAGTTACCGTGATTCTAGCACCAATGGAGTTACCCTCCTTTGCCAGTTTACTCATGTATTCTTCCATCAAGGACACTTTACTCGCGTCCGGGCAGAAGAAAGGGTTATTGGTAACTTCATCCCAGTCGACTTCTTCGATCTTTATGGGGCCTAGTTGTGATAAATATCCCCTGATGACAACCGAATATTGTTCAGCCAGATATTTTTTTGCGATAGCGCCTGCCGCTACACGTAAAGCGGTTTCTCTGGCAGAAGCTCTACCACCACCCCGATAATCGCGGATACCATACTTTTGCTGATAACTGTAATCGGCGTGAGCCGGCCTGAACACATCCTTGATTTTGCTGTAATCCTTGGATTTCTGGTCCATGTTTTCAATTATCATGCCTATCGGTGTGCCGGTAGTCTTTCCTTCGAATATTCCAGACAGAATCCTGACCTTGTCATCTTCCTTACGTTGCGTTGTAAAGCGTGAAGTGCCTGGTTTGCGACGATCCAGATCAGCTTGAATGTCTGCCTCACTCAACACCATGCCAGGCGGACATCCATCCACGATACAGCCCAGCGCGGGCCCATGGCTCTCACCAAAGCTTGTCACTGCAAAAACTTTACCTATGGTATTACCGGACATGCTCTCTTATTCCCGAATTTACTGGCCTAAGGGCCAAATGAAGGCGCGGTATTATAGAGTATTGGCTCAACAATGTCTCTCAATGGTAGCGTGAATTCAGAAGAAACAATCCGGCTAACGCAAAAGCTCAAAATTAAAACGTATACTCGGATAACTGCTCTTTGCTTAAAGCCAAAACCCCTTCTCCGCCATGCTCAAACTCAAACCATAAAAACGGCGCGTCTGGATACAAATCAAGCAGGGACTGCCAGGAAAAACCCACTTCGAGCACCAAAACCCCTCCAGGATTAAGATGTTCGTCAGCTTTTTTTAATATATCGAGCGGTATTGCAAGTCCGTCGAGCTCTGAAACCAAGGCCAGTGCAGGTTCATGCCCATATTCAGCCGGCAGTGATTCATATTCCTCTTTGCTAACATAAGGCGGATTACTGATAATGATATCGAAGCGGTCACTAATATTGTCAAACAAATTACTTTCCACAACCTGAGCGCTTTTTCTCATTTCATATCGACCAAGATTGATCTCAGCAACTGTCAGCGCCTCTGATGATAAATCAGCCAGCACCAGTTCAGCATCTGGATATTCCAAACCACAGGCTATACCGATACAGCCACTACCACAGCATAAATCCAGAATGGATAATGGGTCCTCCTTGAGCACAGGAGTGAAATGATTTTTGATAAGCTCGGCAATCGGGGAACGTGGAATGATGACTTTTTCATTCACGTAAAATGGCAAACCCGCAAACCATGCTTCATTCAACAGATAAGCGAGTGGTTTTTTCAGCTCAACCCGCAGTCTGAGTAGTTCTCTGATTTCCGCCAGTAATGCCTGATCCAGGTAC
>JAYPJO010000038.1:4296-12914 GCA_038128465.1 Gammaproteobacteria bacterium | reverse complement strand
CTCTGATCGTAATCCAGAAAGTATTCCACGGGGAAAATAAAAATAATTACGAAATTGAAGATCTGACTTTCATAGAAATGGCCTGTTTCGCATTAATGATGATTGGTTTGTTATGGATGGGGCTATATCCACAGAGCATGATGGATATGGCAGAACCTACACTGAGAAGTATCGGCGTAGCCTTTCCTTAAAATAGGGTGACAATTGCTTAAATGAGTACCGACGTTCTTATAGATTTATTGCAAATTATCATGCTGACCCTGACTTCAGTGGTCGTCATGCTGGTTGCAGGCTTCAAACGTGACCATGGCCTGGTTAATGTGTTAACCACAGCCGGCCTGGCAGCATCGCTGCTGATATTTGCTTTTGTCGATCCAATCCTGCCATTGCAGGCTACTGAACTTCTGTATTTTGATGAATACAGCCTGTTCTTTTCAGGCCTGATTATCTTTGGGGCACTGGCTGTCAGCATACTTGCTTTTCCATATTTTCAGTCGCAAGCTGATCTCAACGAGGAATTCTATATCCTGCTTCTGACTGCGACACTGGGTGCGGTTGTACTAGCCTGTAGTACTCATTTCGTAAGTTTTTTCATTGGTATGGAAATGCTGGGTGTCAGCTTATATGCCATGATCGCTTATCCTGTTCACGCGGATAAAGCTGCCAAATACCCGTTGGAAGCTGCCATCAAATATCTCATTATGTCAGGTCTGGCGTCAGGGCTGATTTTATTCGGTATTGCACTGATCTATGCTCTGACCGGCACCATGTTCTTTAGTGAACTGAATCCGGCAATTGCAGCACAGGGCGTTGCTTCAAGTCCGGTATTATTGGCTGGCTGGTTGATGATTATTGGCGGCATTGCTTTTAAATTATCCCTGGTACCGTTTCATATCTGGACGCCCGATGTGTATGAAGGAGCTCCATTACCAGTTACTGCCTTACTGGCAACCGTATCCAAGGCAGCGATGCTGGCCGTAAGCCTGCGTCTTTTATTAATCTCTGATGCATTCCAGTATGAAGCATTATTACTGGTGCTTACCGTTATGGCAGCAGCGTCTATGTTGCTGGGCAACCTGCTGGCCCTGTTACAATCAAATGTAAAACGTCTGCTGGCATACTCATCTATCGCTCATCTGGGTTATTTGCTGGTCGTTATTATTGCAGCAGCAAGCGCACCGGATATGCTAAGCATTGAAAGCATGAGTTTTTATGTTGCTGCTTACTTTATTATGTCGCTGGGTGGTTTTGCTGTTATCAGTGCAGTATCTGATTCCAAGGCAGAAATGGATCTGATAGCCGATTATCAGGGGCTGTTTTGGCGTAACCCGTGGCTGGCTGCGGTTCTGATCACTGTTTTATTTTCTCTTGCCGGTATTCCACTGACAGCGGGTTTCATTGGTAAATTTTATGTTTTCACCAGCGGTGTGGAAGGCTCTTTATGGTTTCTGCTCACTATGCTGATAATCGGTAGTGCCATAGGTCTTTATTATTATCTGAGAATTATTTATGCCATGTTGCAACCTACAGAGAAAAGCTCTAAACAGGATCCTGCTGTTAACAAGATCCCTTTTGGCACCCATGCTGTTCTGGCCAGCATGACAGTAATCATTATTTATCTTGGTATTTATCCAATGCCAATGATTAATATTCTGCAATCTCTCGCAGCAGCATTTTAATTTAGCCTTCTTTATTTTACTGTTTAATTTTCACTTCGAATAAATATCGGTTTTTTTTGCTCTATAACTCTTTATATAGTTAGCACTTATCTGTTTGAAATCCATATTTTCTTATTTTTCCTATATTTATCTTGCAAAGCTAAACTCAGAGTGATAAAAAAGTCATCTATTGTTTGTACAGAGACACAACAATATAATTTAAAAACAATAAGTTGGGCTTCTTTGTTAATTTAAAAATTAAATAACAGCCTTAAAAAAATGAAAGAAAGGCGAAAAAAAGACCTTAATTAAGACTAATAAAAAGACTTTTAAGCTGCTTAATCAGGATTAATAACCATGTCTGTATATAGCTATACCCGAACCTCTACAGTGGAAGAACAAGAAGAGAATGATCTAGAAAGTTTGCTGGAGCAGGAAAATTTACGACTGCAGACCTATGCACTGGGTCATGGTATGCACCTCAACAGCAGCTATATCGATAATAATCAGAAGTGGTCTGTAAATTTTACCAAACGTCCGAAAGCCATGCAGATGCTTGAAGTGCTGGAGCCTGGAGATGTGGTTCTTACCTGTTCGGTTGAGCGTATTTTCAGCAGTTGTGATGACATGCAGGCTTGTCTCAGCTTGTTCAAAGAGAAGCGTGTACGTCTGTTTATTCTGGAATTAAGTGGAGAAATAACTTCTGAAGACTTCAATCCCTCATTTATCCGCATGCTGGATGTGTTTCACAGCCTGGAAAAACGCCGTTCAACTGAACGCATCAAAACCGTTAAACAGAGTCAGCGCAATAAAGGCCGTTTCCTGGGGGGCAGTCGCCCATTCGGCTATATGATTCACTCCAATGGGCAGCTCATAGAGAACCCAATGGAACAGAGGGTGTTGAAAAAAATCATAAAGATGAAGAAAGAGGGTAGATCACTACGTGCGATTTCTTCCGAAGTCAGCACCCCAATGGTTCCAATATCGTTCAAGACAGTTCAGCGACTACTGAAAAAACATGAAGCAGGCACATTGCTAGGCGGTGCTGACAAGGCGTAAACAGAAGCATTAAATTAATAATCGGGGAAATTTAATGCTTGCTGCCGCTGACGTTTCAGGTAGCGCATAATTCTACGCTCATCTTTGGGTATCAGCACTTTAGCAGCCGCCTGGAAATAATCTTTTACAGCATCCTGTAAAAACAATTCACTGCCTGATTCCGGCATCCGTTTTCTCTCCATGCACAGGAGATGTAGATACACCCTGAAACAAAGGTAGACTGTGTCAAGCGTTGACATGATGTCCCCAACATGATCAGAGCTAATCGTACTTTCAATTAAGGATCCAAAGCGTTCATACAGGTTTTGCATACCCGATCGGGATACAAACAGCAGCGGATTTGATCCATCAAAATAAACAGACGCAATATAAGCATTCAGCTCCATACCCTGATTGAGCGCAGCTTCGTATACTTCCTTGAAAACCAGTCTTTTGAACTCCTGGTGTTGATGTTGCTGGTATTCGACTGCTGCTGTCATAAAATGTATTTCCTTTTGATTCCCCACCTCTTCAGTATAGTGAAGCTTTTTATTTTTTGCCCTTTTTGACTCCACACAGATACTTTTGGCTGTATCAGAAATTGAAAGAGTAAATGCTGCTAATTATAAACTCAGTGTTGCCTTGACCTGTCCGCATCATGCCTGCAAAATTGCTGCTTGCCTTACTATCAGTGCTGTATTCAGGAATGCTAAAAAACACGCCCTTATTCATCGGCCTGCGTTATATACTCTCAAAGAAAGATAATCGGGTTATTTCTTTCACCTCATTAGTCTCAATGGCGGGTTTAACACTGGGAGTGTTGATTATTATCATCGTACTCGCAGTCTTTAATGGTGCACAGGGAGAACAGCGGGAACGTACTTTGATAACGGTACCGCATGCCGATATCTCCACACAGGGTAGTTTCGACCAGTGGCAGCAGGCAGCTGAATTGCTGCTGCAACAGGAAGGTGTCGAGAGTGTTGCTCCCTATATCAGCTTTGAAGCTATGCTCAGTAAAAACGGTGTACACCAGGTCGCCGAGGTCAAAGGCATAGAACCTCTTGCCGAAGCACAGACTTCGGAGATCGACGCCAGTATGCTGCAAGGCGAACTGAGTAATCTAATGCCCGATGAGCGTGGAATTGTTCTGGGCCGCAGACTGGCGGGATCATTACGTCTGTTACCCGGAGATAGCGTGAACCTGATAGTGCCAGAACCTGGTCTTAATAATTCAGGACTGCAGCTCAACATGCACACATTCACGGTGGTCGGTATTTTCGATGTGCAGTTCAGTATAGGGTCAGAGTTAGCGCTCATTCATCTGAATGACAGTACAGCATTACTGAATCTGGATAATGTCGCTGAAGCCGTGCGCTTGCGCTTGCAAGTGGACAACATAAACAATGCCGCACAAATACTTGATGCCAGTCTTGGCCGCCTGGCAGAAGGGTTGCCGGGCAATAATTACCAGGGCCAGGACTGGAGTCGCAGTGAGGCCAGTCTCTTCAATGCGCTGCGCATGGAG
Source organism: Gammaproteobacteria bacterium (assembly GCA_038128465.1). Taxonomy (GTDB): domain Bacteria; phylum Pseudomonadota; class Gammaproteobacteria; order Pseudomonadales; family Pseudohongiellaceae; genus UBA5109. The sequence goes on along the minus strand of JAYPJO010000038.1, from coordinate 8,690 downwards.
AAAATCATGACTTGGTTCATGCTGGTGATGATTGTTGCTATCGGTGCATTTAATATTATTTCCACGCTGGTAATGGTGGTTTCAGAAAAAAAATCTGATATAGCCATTTTGCGAACCATGGGTGCGGGAGAACATACCATCATGGCAATCTTTATCGTGCAGGGGCTGTTGGTGGGTGTGAGTGGCACTATTCTTGGTGCGGTTACCGGCTTACTGATTGCCGCCAATTTTGGTCTTATCGGGGAATTGATTGAACTGCTGTTTATTCCTGACGGACTGTTTATGCTGAGCATTATCGAAACAGACATTCAAAGTTTTGATGTAACTATCACTTGCCTGTTTGCCTTGCTGATTTCGTTCATGGCAACTTTGTATCCAGCCTGGAAAGCATCCCGCACCCACCCCGCTGAAGTGTTGCGTTATGAGTAATGCCATTTTGCAATGCCATCACCTGGGCAAGGTTTTTCAGCAGGGCGGACATACCCTCACAGTACTGGATGATCTTGAATTTACTCTCAATGCCGGTGAAAGCGTGGCTATTATCGGAGCATCAGGTTCAGGAAAGACCACCTTGCTGAATTTGCTGGGTGGGCTGGATAAACCGACATCAGGTACTGTGCAGATTAATGGCCAGGATATCCAACAACTGAATAACAAAGAGCAGGATAATTTGCGTAACCAGACTCTTGGTTTTGTATATCAGTTTCATCATTTACTGGGCGAGTTCACAGCTCAGGAAAATGTTGCGATGCCCCTGATCATAGCGCGACATGATTTCAGTGATGCTATGCAACAGGCAGCTCAGATCTTGGAGCAGGTTGGCCTTGGTGAAAGATTTACGCACAAACCTTCACAACTGTCTGGTGGTGAACGGCAGCGGGTTGCCATTGCCAGGGCCCTGGTACACAACCCGGCATGTATTCTTATGGATGAGCCAACCGGGAATCTTGACCGTAATACGGCAAGAGCTGTACAACAGCTAATGTCGGAGCTGAAACAAAGTTACACCAGCAGCTATATTATCGTTACCCATGACCATGAGCTGGCAGCACAACTGGATCGTAAACTGGTTCTGGAAAACGGCAGACTGTTGTCGCAGGAACTGAGCTAAGATGACCCGGGGGCAGTCAGTTTTTATAGGCAGACGTTATGCCTCCATACGTTCGGACAATTTGCTGGTTGGTTTTATTTCGCGGCTATCAGTGCTGGGGCTGAGCCTGAGTGTTGCGGTATTGATTATCGTATTTTCTGTCATGAACGGATTTGACCGTGAACTCAGGGAACGCATACTGGCACTGGTTCCACATGACACCATGACAACCAGAGCCAATGAAGCCCTGATGAATCAGGACCAGTGGCAGGTCATCCAGTCTGCTGTTAACAGCCATCCCGGGGTAAATGCATCTGCACCGTTGATTCAGTTACAGGGCATGCTGCTGGCCAATGGCAGTTCACGCGGCATTATCCTGAATGGCGTAGAGCCAGATGCTGAAAGCAGCGTTTCGATATTACCGGAATTTATTACAGCAGGTAGTTTTGCTTCTCTTGCTGCCGGAGAATATTCAATCTTGATTGGCTCAGGTATAGCAGAATACCTACAACTGGAAGTCGGCGATGAACTGACACTGGTGTCAAGCTACTTATCGATTACACCATTGGGAGAGTTTCCACGGCAGCGTAGCTTTACGGTGGGAGGTATATTTACCATTGGCTCACAACTTGATAATAATCTGGCGCTGGTGCATATGAATGATGCGCAATTGCTGTATCGACTGGGGGGCAGTATTCACGGTCTGCGTATACAACTGCATGATTTGTTTAACAGCAGTAAGGTGATTCGCGAGTTGCAAAATACTGTTGCCGGTGACTACATGTACAATAACTGGACCTTCGACTACGGTAATATTTATGACAATATTCAGTTGTCAAAATCGATGGTCGGCCTGTTGCTGTTTTTCCTGATTGCAGTTGCGGCATTCAATGTAGTGGTAAGCCTGTTCATGGTTGTTAAAGACAAACAGCCTGATATCGCCATTCTCAGAACCATGGGGACATCATTTGGCAGTATTCGTAATATTTTTCTGGTGCAGGGTTTCATTATTGCCTTAGTGGGTACATTTTCAGGTTTACTGTTAGGCATAATTGGGTCGATATATGTCAGCAATATTTTCAGTTGGGTTGAGGGGCTGCTGGGTATGGAACTCCTGAGTGCCGAGGTGTATCCCATTAACTACCTGCCATCCCAGTTGCTGATCAGTGATCTGTTTGTTGTCTGTACTATTTCAATTGTTCTGAGCTTACTGGCAACTTCGTATCCCGCATACTCTGCAGCAAGGGTGGATCCTGCACAAACCTTACGCTATGAATGATGGGTTCTGATTCATGAATTGGTATATAGCTGTTCTAAAAAAATATGCAGTATTCGATGGTCGTGCTGGTCGCCATGAATACTGTATGTTTGTAGCGATAAATTTTCTTATCAGCCTTTTGCTTGGAATATTAAACGGACCTGTTATGGGTGGTGATACCCCGGCAATACCGGCTGTCTATAATTTACTGGTGTTTTTACCAGCAGTGGGGGTCAATATCAGACGTTTGCATGACACTAATCGTAGTGGCTGGTGGCTGGTCTTGTTATTTGTACCGATAATCGGTGGCATTGTCCTTATAATCCTGATGATGCTGCCTGATGATAAGGAAAATAACAGATTTGGTGATGCGCCCCTTGGCCAGGTTTAAGCAAGAATATCTTTGATCTGCCAGATTAACTGGTTCATACTCGAAGTCACAGTAATTAACATTTCCGGTAATGTAAAAAAATAGTTAACTACATTCTGATTTTATTCTGTGAAGCTAAAAACAGGTTTATGGGGAGTTAGAGATATTTCATGAAAAAAATAATTGTTAATCTCATAAAAATCATGCTGATCATTCCAGTTTTTTCTTTTTACAGTCTGGCTCAGGAAACAGAGTTCATACCCGCCAACTTTACCGATGACCGGGACTCTCTTCAGAATTTAATTGAATTCCCTGATATCAGTGAAAATATTGATGTGCTTGTCAGGTGTAGTTCCGAACTTTCAAGATTCGGCTCATTTCAAACGCTTGTTTGTCTACCTGTCCAGTATCCGGTATTGCTGCAAGCAATAGCCGATGTCATTTTTGATGCTGAAATGAGTCCTGCCAGAAGAGATGGCAGTCGAATTGGTGTCAAGGTTCCATTCTCGATCAGGTTCGTAAAAGACGGAGCATCCGAGAATATATTTGTTTATCCAAACTTCGGGTTGGATACAGAAAGGCTAGGGCTTAATTTCACAGCGCCGCAACGAATTATCCGGGATTTACGTCCTGGAGGCGATGAATGCCTGTTTCAGGATTATGGTGATTACTGGTCAGGTGTGCTGGTTTCTGAAGTCGGAGAATCGATGGAGGTCAGTATTTCACAACCCCATAATTTGACTGAGCGATGTGTCGCTGAACACTCCAGATTGATCAGTACATTTACTTTTATCCCCGCAATGGCAGATGGAATGGCTGCGCAGGCAACATATTATGAACAGTCTCCACTGGCTGGCGTGCGCCGGGACAACTACCAGATTTTAAATGGTGCTGACACAGACCTGGGTCTTTAATTAATCTAAAACAGTCACTAGATTAAATAGGGCTTTTTTAGTATTCTCAGCTAGAATCCACTAACCACTCAACAAAAAATAATAAAAAGGAAAAGCAAATGAATGATTATTCTCATGCAGCTGGACGTATATTTCTTGCGATTATATTTTTGATCTCAGGTATCGGAAAAATTGGATCTGGTTTTGGTCTAGGCTTTGGTTATGCCGGCACTGCTGGATTTATGGCAGGAGGCAGTTTTCTGGGGATAGGAGTACCGGGCCAGTTATTGTTTTTGGTCATATTAGTGGAAGTTGTAGGTGGACTTGCGCTGATAGCCGGCTTTCAAACTAAAGCAGCAGCGATAACGCTGGCAGTTTTTACACTGCTAGCTGCCTTGATTTACCACATGCCAGTAACATCTACTGACTTTTTGAAAAATTTAGCTATAACAGGTGGTTTGTTAGTCTTATACGCCAATGGCGCTGGAGCTTATAGCCTAGACAGTAAGAAATAGTTTGATTAGTTAAATTAATTATAAAAGTTAAATAGAGCTGCTATAGCTGGCAGCTCTGTGATAGTTAATGATCAGGCCAGAAAGTGCAACTGGTCTGATCGTCACAATATGTTTACTATAGATATCTTATTATTAAGTTCATGGATGGAATTATGAAGAAAATAATAATTGTTCTAAGCTTTTTACTTACCTCATCTCTGGTTCTTGCCCAGGAAAGCAGGTCTCTCAACGACTTAATGGAATTATTAGAAGATGCTGCCGAAAGTAG
>JAYPJO010000038.1:0-4286 GCA_038128465.1 Gammaproteobacteria bacterium | reverse complement strand
CACCGGACGTGTAAGAGTGGTCGGACCAGATGTTTTTAACCTGGATCCTGACGGGGATGGAATAGCTTGTGACTAAAATTTTTAAATCCAGTGTTAAAAGCAATTCTGGTAGAAACAAGCCAAAGCAAAGAACCCGCCGTTCAATTTAACCGATTAACTGACTGTCTTAGTTCAGTTGTTGTCAAAAAAAACTGGTTAATCGCCAGTTAACAGCTACACTGAGGTTTAAGCGGGGATATGCTACTATCCATCGCCTGCAAGCCAATAGAAGTCATTCTGGAAGCTGGCCAGTAATAACTAAATATAACAAGAGCAGCGATAAGCCAGACTTACTGATTTTTATTTACAGAGGGATGAATCCTAGTGTTTGAAATAGTCCAGGCCGGTGGCATATTGATGCTGCCAATCATTCTTTGTTCAGTACTGGCCATAGCCATCATTAATGAGCGTTTTTGGACATTAAACCCATCGAAAATCGCGCCGCGCAACATGCTTCCGGATGTCTGGCTGAAGATTAAACAGAACCAACTTAATGCGGCTGAATTACGTGAGCTAAGAAATTCATCTGCCCTAGGGCAGATTCTGGCTGCTGGCCTGGTCAGTGCCAAATCAGGTCGTGCCATCATGGTTGAAAGCATTGAACAGGCTGCCGGACATGTCATTCATGATATGTCACGTTATCTGAACCTTTTAGGCACAATAGCCCAGATAACACCTTTACTGGGCTTGCTGGGAACCGTGCTTGGCATGATTCGGGTATTCACGGAAATAATGGCGCAGGGGACTGGTAATGCCAATGTGCTCGCTGGTGGTATTTCAGAAGCCCTGATAACCACAGCTGCCGGTTTGACGGTGGCTATTCCAACCCTGTTGTTCTATCGTTTCTTTCAGCGCAGGATTGATACTCTGGTGGTAGAGCTGGAAAGAGAATCCATCAAACTGGTAGATGCTCTGCATTCGGCACGATCGGTGGATTACAAAGATGCCAGTGAAGAAGAATCATCATGAAATTTGAACGTCAGTTAAATGAGGAGGTCAGCGTTAATTTGACGCCTCTGATTGATGTGGTATTTCTGCTACTGATCTTCTTTATGGTCACAACCACGTTCACACGCGATACCAACCTGTTAATCAACCTGCCCGAAGCTTCCGGTGAATTGCTGGATGTTGGCCCGGAGCAGATCGAAGTCATGGTTGCACAAAACGGCTCCTACGCAGTTAATGGCAGAGGGCTGGTCAATACTCAGCTTTCAACGCTGATGGATGCCATTGAAGAAATGTCAGAGGCTGACCGCTCTCTGCCGGTCATTATCACCGCAGATGCTAATACTTCTTACCAGTCTGTTGTGACAGTAATGGATGCTGTGGCACAGCTGGGTTTTACTCAGATGAATATAGCGACCAGCCAGGAATCACAAAGCGATGAGTAAAGAATCCGTCAAGCTTTCAAGAGAAGATGGCCTGCTCATCTACCGACGTCTGCTGACATATCTGAATCCCCTGTGGCCGGTTGCGATCGTGAGTATTGTCGGTTTTGCCATGTTTGCCAGTACCAATTTCTGGTTTGTTGACCTGATCGGGCAACTGGTTGATACCATCGAAGTGGCGCGTGATATCAGCCTGAGGGAACGTATCCGCATTCCTTTATTGCTGGTGTTATTGGCAGCAACCCGCGGAATTGGTGGTTACCTTGGGGGTTACTCCATGGCTTATATCGCCAATACCGTGGTGCATCGCATACGCTCACAGCTGCTGGAGCGCTTTTTACAGTTGCCAGTCAGGTTTTATGACCGCAGCGAAATTGGCAAACTGATGTCTACAGTGACCTACAACGTTATCCAGATTGCCTCGGCAGTTAGTGATTCTCTGAAAATAATGCTGCAGCAGGGGCTCACAGTCATTGGTTTGTTAGGTTACATGTTCTATCAAAGCTGGCAGCTGACTCTGATTTTTATAGCGGCGATGCCGATTATTGCAGCCCTGATAAGTTATGCATCTAAACTTTTCCGTAAATACAGCCATCGCATCCAGTCTTCTATCGGCGATGTGACGCACATACTTTCCGAAACGATCAAGGGTATGCGTGTGATTCGCAGTTTTGGCGCTGAAAAACAGGCACTGAAAAATTTTACCGAGGCCAGTGCCCGTAATCGCATGCAAAGCCTGAAACTGGAGTCCGTATCGAATATCAGCACACCCGTTATTCAGGTGGTTGTTACCATTTCCCTGGCTGTCATGGTGTGGCTGGTGCTCTCGCCTCAAATGATAGGTAATTTAAGCACTGGTGATCTGGCATCGTTCATTGTCGCTGCCGGTATGCTGTCAACACCCATCAGGCAGTTGACGCAGGTAAACTCAGCCATCCAGCGCGGTCTGGCAGCAGCAAGTTCGATTTTTGATTTGCTCGATGAAGACATTGAAGCCAACGATGGAACTTATGAATCGCAGCGGGTGATTGGCAAGGTTACCTTCAGGGATTTGAGTTTCCGCTACGAAGGGCAAGCAGATGATGTGCTCAGTCATATAGATTTTGAAGCCAGTCCCGGTCAGGTTACCGCGATAGTGGGTAAATCCGGCAGCGGCAAATCCACACTGGTTAACCTGATTCCACGCTTTTATGACATCACCCAGGGGCAGATACTCATTGATGATGTAGCCAATACTGATTTCACTCTGAATAACCTGCGCCAGCAGATTGCGTTGGTGAGCCAGCAGGTAATTCTGTTTAATTCCTCGATTCGTGACAATGTCGCCTATGGCGAACTTGCGGATAAAAGTGATGAAGAGATCACCTCGGCACTTAAAAGTGCGCATGCCCTCGAATTTATTGAAAAACTGCCACAGGGGCTGAATACCGTTGTCGGTGATGATGCCACCATGTTGTCAGGCGGACAGCGTCAGCGGCTGGCAATTGCCAGGGCTTTACTGAAAGACGCGCCTATTCTTATTCTGGATGAAGCGACGTCGGCGCTGGACAGCGAATCAGAACAGCATATCCAGGCGGCACTGGAAACCCTGATGCAAGGTAGAACCACATTCGTGATTGCACACAGGCTGACCACTATTGAGAAAGCTGACCAGATCCTGGTCATGGATGAAGGTGAAATTGTTGAAAATGGCCGCCATGATGAGCTTATTGCACGGGGCATGTATTATGCCAAGTTGCATAAGAAGCAATTCGCAGGCTCATGAAAAAAATTGTTGATACCTGGTATACAGATCAGGCACTGTTCTGGTTAAAACCGGCCAGTGCGATTTTTTCATTACTGAGCTCCATTCGTCGCCGACTTTATATCTCCGGCAGAAAAAAAACCTATCGTGCCAGTGTGCCGCTCATTGTGGTCGGCAATATCACCGTTGGCGGTACCGGTAAAACACCACTGATTGTCTATCTGGCTAGGCAGTTAATGCTTGCCGGGTATCGTCCAGGCATTATCAGCAGGGGGTATGGTTCAAAAGCGCCACAATATCCATTTCATGTAAAAAAAGATTCACCGGTATTGCACAGCGGCGATGAAGCTTTATTGATTGCACGCAATACCGAGTGTCCTGTTGTTATCGATGCCGACCGGGTTGAAGCTACCAAAAGCCTGGAGCAGCATTATGACTGCAATGTCATTCTCAGTGATGATGGCATGCAGCACTATGCCATTGCCCGTGATATTGAAATTGCTGTTATTGATGGGCGCAGGGGATTTGGTAATGGTGAACTCCTCCCGGCAGGGCCTTTACGCGAAAAACCCGAGCGACTGGACGATGTGGATTTTATTGTCAGTAAGGGTGCCAGCAATTTACAGCTTAGTCAGACAGTTTACGAAATGTCATTAAAACCCAGGCATCTTTGTCATTTGCTTACAGGTAAATTACTTTCCATTGACGATGTCATGGCTGAGACAGAAAAATCCAGGGCAACGGAGAATGATGTAAACAGTGAAACAGATACAAATAGAAAATACAGACATAAAGTTCATGCCATTGCCGGAATTGGTAATCCTGAACGTTTTTTTAGCTCACTATGTGATTGTGGTTTTGATATTATTAGTCACGTTTTTGATGATCATCATTCATTCAATTTGCAGGACATCGAATTTGATGATGATCTTGAAGTTATCATGACTGAAAAAGATGCCGTTAAATGCCTGGATTTTGCCAGAAAGACAGACTGGTATTTAAGTGTCGATGCGAATATTGATGACAGGTTTATGGCAAGTTTACTGGCCAAGCTTGAAACATTCAGCATCTGATTTATATTCAACAGTAACTCTAAAAAAGTAACTCTATTATAG
>JAYPJO010000037.1:588-13302 GCA_038128465.1 Gammaproteobacteria bacterium | reverse complement strand
GGCCGAGCGTACAGGGATGTATTTACCGCGTGCTCCGAATAAAAGTACTTTTCCCTGAACATCTAAGAATGTAATAAATGAAATTCACACTGAACCACTACCAATCAGAATGAACATTTGAACTGTCTGGCGATTTCCTTCATATTTACAGACTACTATCAATAATTAAAAACACCGAATTTCGCGTGTGCTGATAATATCCCTGTGCGTATCGGGATAGATCAGATCAGGGGGAAAGCTCATGTATTTCATTGCAGATCATCATCGTGGATTTTCAAACGGCGTTTCAGGACGCATTCGATTAATACTGTTCTCTGTTTTTATGGGCAGTGTTGTTTTGTTGCCGACGCAGCTAAATGCCCAGGCAACGCTGGAAGAAATGGCCTGGGCCTATGCCATCTCGCCGGTCTTTCCGCGTGAAGAGGACGATGGCAGCCTGCACTCGTTGCCCGGCAGTGACCGCATGTTCAGGCTAGATGAGGCCAGGAACCAGTTTGGTCCGGCTGATTGGTATCCGCAGGATCATCCTGACATGCCTTCCATTGTGGCTGTTGGGCGTGAGCCGGCAGGCATTATGGCCTGTTCCCTGTGTCATTATCCCAATGGCCAGGGCAAGCCTGAAAATGCCAGTGTGGCGGGGCTTGATCCGAATTATTTTATTCAACAGATAGAGGATATGCGCGCTGGGCTGCGCGGAAGTGCTAATCAGGAAAAAGCCAATACCAACCTGATGATTGCCTATGCAGTTAATATGACCGATGAAGAAGTACGCCAGGCTGCCGAGTATTTTTCCTCTATTGAGTGGCGGCAGTGGATAGAAGTAGTTGAGACAGACATGGTGCCATTAACCTATCTGCGGGGTGGTTTGCACATTCCCTACGAGGGGGATGAGGCAGGCGAGGAACCCATAGGTCAGCGCATCATTGAAATGCCGGTTGACCCGGAAGGCACAGAACTGTGGCGTGATCCACGTTCCGGATTCAGGGCGCTGGTGCCGGTTGGTGCGATCAGTGCGGGTGAGGAACTGGCCAGTACCGGTGGAGACAAAACCATCGCCTGTTCCATTTGTCATGGCGATCAGCTTCAGGGACTGGGGCAGGTACCACCGCTGCGAGGACGGTCCCTCAGCTATCTTGCCCGGCAGCTTTTTGATTTCCAGCAGGGTACCCGCCAGGGAGCCTGGTCTCCACTGATGGATGCCGTCGTGGAGAAACTCACCGGAGAGGATATTATCAATCTCACCGCCTATCTGGGTTCGTTACCCATAGACAATACCTTCGAATAAAGTCTTTGAGTGGCCAGTTAACTGTTATGTCAGTTAACTGGCCACACTAATTCAAATTTAATTATCAATGTAATCACTGAAAGTTCTGAAGTGGAGTATTAAATGAAAGCAGTCGGCTATGCCAAATCCCTTGAAGTTACTGATCCAAATGTCCTGGAAGATATCGAGTTACCACAACCATCGCCGGGAGGCAGGGACCTGCTGGTTAAAGTGAGCGCTGTTTCAGTTAACCCGGTTGATACCAAAGTCCGTAAACGCGCTGAACCACCTGAAGGTGAGTATAAGGTGCTGGGTTTTGATGCAGTTGGCGAAGTGGTCGAGATTGGCAGTGAAGTGAGCACATATAGTGTTGGTGACAGAGTCTGGTATGCCGGCGATTTAACCCGTCCGGGAACAAACTCGGAATATCACCTGGTCGATGAAAGAATTGTCGGCAAGGCACCACAGTCCTTAAGTGATGCCGAAGCGGCAGCCGTACCGCTTACTGCCATTACTGCCTGGGAAATGTTGTTCGACCGGCTGCAAATTCCACAAGGAGATCATGCTGGAGATATGCGCCTGCTGGTTATCGGTGCTGCCGGTGGTGTCGGCTCCATCCTGGTACAGTTGGCAGCCCAATTGACCGATGCAACAGTGGTTGGTACGGCTTCACGGCCACAAAGCCAGGCCTGGGTGAGTGAACTGGGCGCATACCATGTCATTGATCATCATAAATCGTTTAGTGAGGAGTTAGCGAGAGTTGGGCTGGCAAATGTGACGCATGTAGTAGCCCTGACCCATTCAGACCAGCATTATGACAAGATTGTCGAGGTCATCGCTCCTCAAGGAAAAATAGCATTGATCGATGATCCGGCGGGAGGCCTGGATATCATGGTACTGAAACAGAAATCGGTTTCGGTACACTGGGAATTCATGTTTACCCGCTCCATGTTCCAGACTGAAGATATGGCCGAACAGGCAGTCTTGCTGAATAAAGTGTCAGATCTGGTGGATGCCGGTAAACTGAAAACCACCATGGGTGAAAACTATGGCGTGATCAATGCTGAAAACCTGATCCGGGCGCATGCCCAGGTTGAAAGCGATACATCCATTGGCAAAATCGTGCTGGAAGGTTTTTGAGCCTGTTTTGAAAGCTGGTTCCCTGAAAAATAACAAGCTCACCAGGCGGTAAACGAAATGAGTACAAGTGAAACTGAAATCAATTCCGGTAAAAATGATACCGGGTTGCTAGCCAGGTTTATTGATACCAGCAAACCTTATGATATTGAAGGTATTCCTTTAAAGTTATATGTCTTGATCGCTGTTTTGTCAGTGGCAATTCTGCAATTGGATTTGTTGACTCAGGCCGGCGTAGCTGGTGCCTATGCTGTGATGTGGACCATTGCTTTATTATTTTATGCTATTGGTGAGCGCGTTCGGATATTAAAAGCACTTGTTGGAGGTGGTCTGGTTGTTGCCTGGGCTGGAGCTGCATTGATTTCTCGTGCAGGTCTTATTGGGCAGGAAGATATACAATTCATTCAGGCACAAATGATAGGTAATGGCTTTTTGTATGTTGTGTTAGCCGCTCTGGTTTCTAGCAGTGTTCTAGGCGTGCAAACATATGAGTTGAAAAAATCTCTTTTGTCTTATGCCCCTATAGTAATTGGTGGATTGATTGTCGCTGCAATTGCTGGGCTTGTTGCAGGTTTACTGGTAGGGATGCCATTTGCAGAAGTGATAACACGATATTTTTTACCCATCATGGGAGGTGGTGCAGGAGCAGGTGCCTTGCCCATGTCAGAGGTTTATGCTGATGTAACTAGTGGCAATGCAGCCGAATATTTTAATCATGCAATCGGTGTGCTGACATTAGGTAATCTTACTGCAATTTTAATTGCCTCATTACTTGTTTATGTTGCAAAAGTTTTTCCTGCTATCAGTGGTGAGGGAAAACTAGTGCGTGGTTTAGAGCTAGTAAATGAAAGTAAGGCTGCTAGTGCTAGTGTAGTTGAGGAAACTGTTGCCAGTGAAGAGACCAACACTCACTCGGCAATAGTATTAGTTGTATGCATTTTATTAGCCGGAATGTTATTGGCGCATTATAACTCTCTGCATTTTTTCGCATGGGTGACTATTATTTCAGTAATTTTAAATTTAACCGACGTAGTTAAACCCGCCATGAAAGCCTCATTAAAAATTTTATCAGCATGGGGAATGAAGGCTTTTCTTGCTGCAATACTGGTAGCCTTTGGTCTGGCGGCAGATTTTGATGTGATTATTGCGCTTTTCAGTTTTGGAAATTTATTGGTTATTGTTTCTATTGTGGTAGGTGCAGCATTAGGCGCTGGTCTGACTTCTCACTTTGTGCGTTTATATCCCATTGAGGGTGCAATAACAGGCGGGCTATGTATGGCTGATGCAGGCGGCTCAGGTGATCTCCAGGTTCTAAGCGCAGCAAGGCGAATAGAGCTATACCCTTATTCGCAACTGTCTTCCAGGGTTGGAGGTGCATTTGTACTCATCCTTGCCAGTTATCTTTTCCAATTTTTATCCTGATCAAATCCGAGGTTAACGTATGAGAATTATTGCTTTAAACGGTGCACTTGGTTATGGCTTTCCGGAGGATTCTCTGGACCGGGCAATTGCCAAAGGCGTGGATCTGATCGGGGCTGATTGCGGCTCTTCTGATCCGGGGCCACATTATCTCGGTAGCGGCCAGTATGGTTTTACCTATGAAGCCCTGAAGCGTGATCTCGATGTGGGTATCACCAAGGCACTGGAAAACAAGGTGCCGTTTGTTATGGGTTCCGCCGGCCTTGCCGGTGGGAAACCCCACCTGGCAATAATCCGGGACATCGTGTTGGAAATTGCAGAAGAAAAGAATCTGTCATTCAAGCTGGCCTTAATTCATACCGAGTTGGATAAGGATTATGTCAAAGCCAAGCTTGAAGCAGGTAAAGTGATTCCCCTGGGTGACCAGATTGAATTAACAGAACAAAGTATTGAGGATAGCATCCGTATTGTCGGTCAGGCAGGCACCGAGCCATTTATCAAGGCACTGGAGGAAGGGGCAGAGGTTATCCTGGCTGGACGTGCCTGTGATACAGCCATTTTTGCTTCACTTCCTATCATGAAGGGTTATCCGACAGGCCTGGCTTTCCATATGGCCAAAATAGTTGAGTGTGGTGCATTGTGTGCGATACCGGCAGGCCTGGATGTAGTCAGTGCCCAACTGGAAGATGATGGTTTTATTCTGGAACCGGGTAATCCTGAGCGCAGGTGCACGGTTGATCGGGTTGCAGCACATACCCTCTATGTGCAAAGCAAGCCTTTTTATATATATGAACCGGATGGGTTTGCTGATTTAACTGAGTCTGAATATGAACAATTTGATGATCGTTCGGTAAAGGTAACAAAAAGTAAATTCAAAGAAGCCGACACCAAAACCATCAAGATAGAAGGTGCCATCCTTGCGGGCTATCGGTCGATCTGTATAGCCGGCTCCAATGAACAATTGTTTATTGATAGTTTGGAAGACCTTATTGCCAATACCAAAGACTATGTCGCCGAGAACCTGCACGGTTCTGCAACCACTGATGACTATACCCTGAACATAAGGGTTTATGGGGGCAACAAGGAAGAGGCTGACAATATTGATATTGCCTGCGCGAAGGTTGGTCTTGTCATTGATGTTGTTGCTAAAACCGAAGCCATTGCCAAACTGGTGAGTTCAACCGCCAGAGGCTGGATCATGCACTTTGATTATTCAGGCCGAAAATCCACCGCTGGGAACCTGGCTTTTCCTTACTCACCATCAGAACATAACCTCGGCCCGGTGTATGAATGGAGCGCCTATCATCTGATTGAAGTTGATGACTTTGCTGAAACCTATGACATTGAATATCGAACAATTGGGGGTGAAGTCTGATGAGCAAACTGGTGGATTTATGCAAAGTATTGCGCAGCAAAAATGCAGGACCACTGACCCTAACAATCGATGTCATGTTTGAAAACAAGGACAATTACGAGCGAGTTGTTAATTCAGGAGCACTGAATGCACAGACCGTCAGTAGGCTTTATGATGTTGACGAAAAAGACGTACAGATCATTGAGTATGGCATTGTTGATACCATCAAAGTCACCTTTCCACGCAAGCTGGTCAGTGGCTCTGTTATGGATAATGATGTTTATGGATGCCAGTTACATCGCCCCATTGCCAATATTGAAATAAATTAACCTGGGCAGATTTCGGGGCTATATACGCTTCGAAATCTGTTCGGCACAATAATGGTATCAAAACCATTTACCTTCACTTTTGTTTATTAACTAACAGGAAAGTAATCCAGAGGAAAGCATGAACCAGGATATTACCCAATACGCAAAAAAACGCTATGCCGCCAAAGCCTATGAACCCGGCAAAAAAATATCTGATGAAGATCTCGAAAAAATTAAAGAATTACTGAGGCTTTCGCCATCCAGTATTAATATTCAGCCCTGGCATTTTATTTTAGCTGCCTCGGATGAGGGCAAAGCCAGAGTTGCAAAGGCCACCGAGGAGCGTTTTCCCATGAATACGCAGTCTATCCTGAATGCCTCTCATGTTGTTGTATTTACCACCAGGACAGAAATCAACCAGGTATACCTGGATAAGCTGCTGACGACGGAAGACCAGGATGGTCGCTTTGCAGATGAGGAAGCCAAACAAAGGATGAGTGGTGCAAGAGGTATGTTCGTCGGTTTACACAAGGATGATCTGGTTGACTGGCTGGACAAGCAGGTTTACCTGAACCTCGGTGCTTTTTTACTGGGTGTTGCTGCACTGGATATCACCGCCACGCCAATGGAAGGAATTGATACCGCTGTGCTGGATGAAGAATTTGGCCTGAAAGAAAAAGGCTTCAAAAGCAATGTTGTTGTCACACTGGGGTATCAGGATGCAGACAAGGATTTTAATTTAAAGCTGCCAAAATCGCGCCTGCCATATTCGGATATACTGACTGAAGTGTAACAGTTTGCCAGTGTCTGTTAAGCAGAAGAAAAACAATCGGAGACAGTAATGCGCAATTATAATTCTAACTACCTGAAATCCATACTTGGATTATCTGCTGGCCTGATCTTGACGGCTTGCAGTGGTGAGCAGCCTGATATCGGGGCAACGGAAGAAATTACGACCACCGGTTTGTTGAATGAAACATTAACAGCTGCAATAGCTGCAGATGGCCGCTATATCTCCTGGCGCGAACATCGTATTGATGATCAGTTGCTAAATGGTGTCGAATTACGGGGCAGTGATGGCCTGGTGATGGCTGATCTTGACGGTGATGGCTATCAGGACATTGTATCGGTGCATGAGTCAGATGATTTCTATGATGGAGCACCTGAAGGACATATCCGAATTGCTTTTGGCACAGAAGATCCTGACCGCTGGATCAATGTCACCCTGGCCGAGGGTCCAGAAGCTGGTGCAGCCGAAGATGCAGTCATTGTTGATATCAATGGTGACGGTTACCTGGATATCGTTGCAGCCTGTGAGCTGTCCCACCTGATTTATTTTGAAAACCCTGGTCAGAACATCCGGGCTGGTGACTGGGACCGGCATATTCCTTCAATCACCCAAAATCGTGGATCTTTTATCCGGGTCTTTGCTGCCGATTTTAATGGAGACGGTGTACCTGAACTGGTTTCACCCAACAAGGGTTCGCAGGATCCCACGCAGGCAGTTGTCGAGCCGAAAGAAATCAGCATTTTTTCCATTGCCAATGGTGAGGGCCTGAACGATTCTGCCTGGAGTGAGCATGTATTAACGCGGGTGCCCTGGCCGATTAATTCACAGGCGGTTGACCTGGATGCCGATGGCGATATGGATGTTGTTGCGGCTTCGGTCGCTGAAGAGCGATCCATGTGGTTCGAAAATGTCAGTCAGAACGGAGAACTGGATTTTATTGAGCACCCCATGGCAATCAGTGAGCCAGGTGTGACCGGCCAGCAGCCGATAGTTAATGTCTTCAACATGGATGTTTCTGATATGAATCATGATGGTCGCCTGGATATCGTCACTTTCGATACAGCCAGATTACTGGGTATAGATGCAGTCTGGATCGAACAGCCTGCTTCTCCGGCAGATCCCTGGATACTGCACCGAATAGGCACTTATGCCCCGGACCAGCTGGTAGGCATTGGCGTGGCTGATATTGATGGCGATGGTGACGATGATGTCATTACCGGTGGTTACAGTGGCGAATGGTTCCATTCAGACAGTAATACGCGTCTGCAGGATGGACTGGCTGATCCGTTTTCAGAAACCGGCCGCCTGGCCTGGTTTGAAAACCAGGGTAACGGTCAGGACTGGCTAAGGCATGATTTCTCCCGACGCGAGCGCGGTATGTTCGATAAATTCATCCCGCTTGATATCGATAACGATGGTGACCTGGATTTCTTTACCACGCGTGGCAACAGTGGTGAATATGATGGTGTGTTATGGCTGGAACAGCTTCGCACAGATGAGCCGGTGCGTGCCTTTATGTCTGACCATGAAGTCGACAGCCCGGAAATACCGCTGCCACTTTAACTTGCAGGCATAACAGACAAAATTGATTTCACGCCGAAAAATTCTACAGTCAGCGACGGGCGCACTGTCTGTATCCCTTGCAGCCTGTTCTACTCCTTTTATCCCGCAACTTTCTGAGTCATCAGGCAGTGATGTTGTTATTACAGATTTTGAATTGATTCCGGTACGTGCGACTGCACGCACCCTGTGGATTTTTGTACGCATCCATACCAATCATGGTGTTACTGGTTTGAGTGAGGCATCCAATGCCATGAGTACCGATGCAGCCGGTGTGGAAGCATTGCGGGTAGAACTGAACGAATTTTTCAGTCTGATTCGAAATCATTCTCCCATGGATGTGGAGTATTTCCGACAACAGGGACGCAGCAGGGCATTGCAAAGCTTGCTTGCGGCAACAGCATACTCGGCCATTGAACAGGCCATGTGGGATATCAACGGGAAGATCTTCAATGTACCCAGCTATCAGCTCTTTGGTGGCAAGGTGCGAGACGACATGCCGGTATATGCCAATATCAATCGAGCAGCCAATCCCCGAACGGCGGATGGTTTTGCTGCAATCGCAGCCAGTGCCTATGCTGATGGTTTTCGTGCCATGAAGGCGGCGCCTTTTGACGGCTACCCGGTCAATGGCAGTGCAGCAGAGATTGCTTACCATGTCGATGCCGGTATCGATATTTGTTATGCCATTCGGGATGCGGTTGGCGAAGAGTCTGCTCTGATGATCGACTGTCACAGTTTTTTTTCAATTTCGCTGGCCATTTCCGTGGCCGAACGATTACAGGATGCCAACCTTACCTGGTACGAGGAGCCAGTTGCGCCTTCCATGATTGAAGAGAGCCTGCAAATTAAACAGGCAATCAGGCAGCCAATGGCCGGTGGTGAACTGCTGTTTGGTCTGAGCGGATTCAGGGATATCATTCAGAACAGGACTTTTGATGTCATCATGCCGGATATCAAACATTGTGGAGGCGTTACTGATTTTATTCAGATAGCAGCAATGGCTTCAGATGCCGGAATAAAGGTATCCCCACATAATCCAACCGGTCCGGTAGCAACCGCTGCCAGTATTCAGGTCAGTGCCGGTCTGGCAAATTTGAATTACCTTGAATTTCAGTACGGCGAAGTGGACTGGCGCAGGTTTGTTATAGCGCCGGTGGAAAATTTTCTGGCGGGGAAAATTAGGGTGTCTGACTTGCCCGGATTTGGTATCATCCTGAATGAGACAATGCTGAGAGAGAATGGCTTGCCGGTTTAATGTTGCACAATTGTGATCAGCCAAGAAGGCATCTTCTGTTATTAACAGTCGATTGTGTTACTGAGTTAAGACTTATTTCTGGCAAGTTTGAGTTCACCGTCAATGTGTATATCCCGTTGTGGAAATGCAATGACAATACCATGCTCCGCGAATAATTCTTCTATTTTAAAACGGACATCGGATTTAATGACACGAATGCCTTTTTCTCCGCCAGTCTTTACCCAGAAATAGATATCCAAAATTAAGGCATTATCACCAAAATCTTCGAATACCACTTCAGGTACAGGATCATCCAGTACCAGCTCATGACTGCCGGCTGCCTGAAAGATCAATTCAGACGTTAGTTTTACAGGAGAGCCATAAGCAACCCCGACCCTCACCACTGCTCGAGCCAGTTTATCTACCAGGGTCCAGTTAACAACCGTGTTTTCCAGTAACTGGCTGTTGGGGACCAGCAGATGAACACCATCAGTTCGCCGTATGAGTGTTGATCGGGTATTGATAGTTTCAACGGTACCAGTCACACCATCAAGTTCCAGAAAGTCACCAATACGGATTGGTTTTTCCCACATCAGTATCCAGCCAGAAATGAAATTATTGATAATATTCTGGGCACCAAAACCTACACCAATAGCAATAGCACCGGAAACAAATGCGAATGCCCCCAGAGGGACATTCAGAACTGCCAATGTTGTGAAAATCAGTAACAGGAAAGCCAGAATGAAATAAAGCCGCTGCACAAGAAGTATCAGATCCGGATCAACTTCTTTTGCCTTCAACTTGCTAACGATAAATAAATTTGATTTTTTAATCAGATAGTAGGCTATCCAGATAGAAACAGGCAGAACAATAGCCTGCAGAATTGTGAAACTCTGACCTTGAATAGTAAAAAGTGTAATTGAGAAAAAATCTGCTATATCTTGCATATGACTAACCAATGGAAAGTTAATAAATTTTAGTGCTAAACAATGGGTGGTTCAGAAGAAGGAGTTTTGTCGGTACTCGGATCCATATCATTTTGAAATTCCTCGACCTGCTCCAGTACGTTTTCAGAATCCTTGAACTGGGCAATATGAAATAAGGCTTCACCTTCATTGACCAGCGGAATATTGGTGCGTCCAATAATGATGCCTTCCGCCGGAGCCAACACGTCTTCATCCTCTTCCCCAAAAGGGTCTGAAATTATTCCCATCACCTCATGTCTTTCGACCAGCTCCCCAAGGCTTTTTACTGATCTCAGGATGCCGCTCTGGGGAGCCCGTACCCAGGTTGTAGAACGGGCAACGTATGGCTCAACTTTTTTGGGCTGGCGCTTTAGTTTTGGCTGCATTTCCAATGACCGCATGGTTGAAATTACACCTTTTACACCAGCTCTGATTGCCTCTTCATTAAAACGCAAAGCCTCTCCGCCCTCATAAACAATAACCGGAATGTTCATTTTACTGGCGGCGCTTCTTAGTGAATCCTCAACAATCGCAGTATCAATGATTACAGGTGAGGAAAAAGCCCGGGCCATTTTTTCAATTTCAGGATCCTCAAGCATGGCTCTCACCTGAGGGAAATTATCCCGGTGTATGGCAGCTGTATGCAGATCAATACCATGTGTACACTTTGTCAGCACACCTTTTATAAACAGGTTGGCCATTCTGGCAGCCAGGGAGCCTTTTCCCGAGCCGGGAAAAGAGCGATTTAGATCACGCCGATCCGGCAGGTAACGGGACTGGTTAATAAAGCCAAAAATATTGACGACAGGCAAGGCAATCAGAGTGCCACGTATTCGATTCAGTGATTTTGAATGCAGAATACGACGGATAATTTCAACGCCATTTATTTCATCTCCATGAATCGCGCCGGATATAAACAATACCGGGCCAGGTTTTTTTCCGTGGATAACATGAATAGGCCAGGTCATTGAATTGTGGGTGTACAGGTCTGGTACCGGCAGGTCAACAGAAATCCGCTGTCCAGGCTGAATCATGACTCCACCGATTTCAAATGCTTCTCTCATGGATTAACCTTTTCCACGAGTACGTGTTTTCCCTTTTTTTACATTTTTTTCCATGAAATCAATAATCATGCCTGCAATATTCTTGCCGGTGGCAGTTTCAATACCTTCCAGTCCCGGAGATGAATTGACTTCCATGACCACAGGGCCATGATTGGAACGTAGGATATCAACACCACATACATTCAGACCCATGGTTCTGGCGGCTCGTACTGCGGTGGACCGTTCTTCAGGTGTGATTTTTATGAGGGACGCCGAACCACCACGATGAATATTAGAGCGAAATTCGCCTTCAGCTCCCTGACGCTTCATTGCAGCCACCACCTTATCGCCAATAACAAAACAGCGGATGTCTGAACCGCCGGCTTCGCCGATAAATTCCTGTACCAGCACGCTGATGTTCATACCGAGAAAAGATTCAATAACACTTTCAGCTGCCTTCTGGGTTTCTGCCAGAACAACGCCGATACCCTGGGTTCCTTCCAGCAGTTTTATAACCAATGGTGCCCCGCCAACCATTTTAATTAAATCCGGGATGTCGTCTGGTTTGTTTGCAAACCCGGTAATCGGCAAGCCAATACCTTTGCGGGATAGCAACTGGCTGGCTCGCAGTTTATCTCTTGAACGTGTCAGCGCTACAGATTCGTTGAGCGGATAAACCCCCATCATTTCAAATTGTCTGAGTACGGCTGCCCCATAAAAAGTGACCGATGCGCCTATGCGGGGGATAACGGCATCGAATTCTTCCAGTTCTTCTCCTTTGAAATGTATGGATGGCTTGTGTGAGGTGATATTCATATAACATCTCAATACATCCAGCACTTCAATGTCATGCCCCTTTGATTCAGCAGCCTCGATAAGCCTGCGAGTTGAATAGAGTTTCCTGTTTCTGGAAAGTAGGGCGATCTTCATGATTTTAAATCCTTGATATGACTGCGATAAACCTGACTGAGTTCTGTTCCAAGCTGGTAACTGCCAGAACTGTCCACAATAAACTGGCCGGATGTAATTGCACTGCGACCAAACAGCATTCGAAACTGCATGTTTTCCCTGCTGGTTAATGTTATTTCAATAGGAAATTGTTTGCCCCCGATATGCGCAGTCGTTTTAATGACATATCTCTCTTCACTATGGCCGCCTGAATCCCTGACTGCACGTTTGTCAAAAACAGGTGCTTCATAAACAATTTCCACATCAGACTGATTTTGTATGGGATGAAACCAGAACCTGATATGTTCAGTATTTTCCTTTAGAAAAGGTTCAATTTTAAAAGCATGCAGGGCTGAGGTTTTTGCGCCGGTATCAATTTTTGCTTTTAAGGCCGGGATGCCAAGGTCGGGTAAAGCCAGCCACTCCTTCCAGCCGATAATAGTCTTTCCTGGGTTTACATCCATTCGCGCTTCCTAGGGATTGCTGCTTTTGAAAAGCTCACAACGAATACAGTCTTTAAATGGATTGTACCCAGTAAGTTGTATGCCCAACAACAAGATTACAAACCCTTATATAAAGGCAAATACAGTAATAACAGTTATAAAAAAAGTTATCGAATTTGTCAGAGTTTTAACCGACAAAATCAATTCTTTTGGATTGGAGCTGGTTTTGGGGGAATAATAAATGAA
>JAYPJO010000037.1:0-578 GCA_038128465.1 Gammaproteobacteria bacterium | reverse complement strand
ATCATACTGTTACCAAAATTTCTGCTGTTAAAGGCTTACCAGCCAGTAATTATTCCCGTTGTGCCGGTTCTTACAATGATCTGACTGTAGTTATATCAGGCTTTAATGTCAGGGCCTGCCGCGCCAAACAGGCTGAGCATAAAGTGACGTGTCATTACCTTCCGCACAGACAAATTCGAGAATTTCCTGCCCATCTACCAGGCGTGCTTCATAGGTCCTTGTCCATGCCTGAGTATAGGCTTCCGGATCTTCAGCTGTCACTTCAAGTATCAGGACGTCATTTTGTGGACGCGTATACCGCTCGGTAATGGTTAATGCTTCAGTGTGCACACCAAACCCTGGTGTGATTTCATTAAAACCGGAACTTTCAACGACCAGGGTATCACCCTCCCAGTGTCCAACCGAATGACCATACCAGGATGGATTCCAGATCTCAGGAATATCCCTGCCATCCAGGAAAATTTGCCGGTAAGCAGGTGTTACAAATTCTGCGAGTTGAACCATTAATTCGTCCGTCTGCACAATTTTATAAGGAAAAATTAATGTTGTTGGAACGGCGCTTTGCGGCAGGCAATAAG
>JAYPJO010000036.1:12555-13388 GCA_038128465.1 Gammaproteobacteria bacterium | reverse complement strand
CAGCAGTGCTATCAAGCCGCAACATCGGTAGCAACCGTTGAACATTTTGAAATAGATGATTACATGATTGAAGGCTGTAATGTTGCATTGGTGGAGCTGGGTCTGACTAACGATGACCGCGCTGCAACTTTCGTAAATCGCGGAATTTTACATGCAGCTTCCGGCTCAATGGCTGAAGCATTAACAGACTATGAAGAGGCGCTGATATTAAGTCCCGACCTGGGTCAGATTTTCCTCAATCGAGGAATTGTCTATCTTTTTGAAAACCAGCTGGACCTGGCCATGGCTGATTTTAATCATGCCCTTGAGCTGGATATTCCAAGCAGTTACCTGGCTTATTTTGCCCGTGGGGTAATCTATGAAGAATGGAATCTTCGGTCCAAGGCAATTGATGATTACAAAAGCTCTCTGGAATTCAATCCGGACTGGAGACCTGCCAAAACCAGGTTGTCGCAAATAATGGAACAGGCTGAAATATCAGGTTACGAACTGGCTGTTCAGCTGGACTAGCAACACAATATCATCCCTGCAAGCATCCTGACATCAGTGCTGGCTATAGCGCATCTTTTGCTAGTTTTTCCAGATCACCCGCGTAATTCATAATATGGAAAATCACGTTCTGCTCTATACTGCCGCTGAGCAGGTGAGCGCTCGGTCCCGTTGCGTAAATTGGTACATCTTCGCCACTGTGGCTTTCATCTGGCAGGTGAATCAATGTCTCCTGATGATAGCCGGGGGTTTCGGTGTTCACATCAGTAATATTGACCCGCCGGGGTAAGGGTGGCCGTTCTTCACCCTCTTCAAGTTCAGGGATTATGTAGACACCATCAGCC
>JAYPJO010000036.1:5761-12545 GCA_038128465.1 Gammaproteobacteria bacterium | reverse complement strand
CAAAACCGCGACCGTTCAGGTAACCCAGGGTGGTATACGGCAGATCATCCATATCCAGTGCAAATTCACTAGCCGGTTTACCCGTAATGTCATTGTTAATCACTTTCCCCAGTATGGGATTACCACGCGTGGGATAACCCGCCATGGTCATAACATGGCTATGGTCAGCGGTCACTATGATGAGTGTTTCTTCCGGGTTTGTTGCCTGCAGGGCAGCCTCGATTGCATTTGAGAATTCCACGGTCTCATTCAGGGCATTGTAGGCATTATTGAAATGGTGCGCATGATCAATACGGCCAGCTTCCACCATAAGGAAAAAACCATCTTCATCCTCTTCTAGTAAATCAATTGCTTTTAGTGTCATTTCAGTCAGTGATGGTTCGCCGGCTTCATCATTCTGACGATCAGCTTCAAAGCGCATATGCGATGCATTGAAAAGACCCAGCACATTGTTATTCACTGTATCATTCAGGTTATCAAAACTGACCTGATCCATGACGTAGATGCCGCCTTGGTCTATCCATTCCCTGATCAGGTTGCGTCCGTCATCGCGACGGCCTTCATCAACCTGTTCTGAAAAGCCGGTCAGGTTATCAGGATCTTCATCGAAAAAGTTAGCCCGACCACCACCAAAGGCAACATCAATGCCATCGATTCTGCTGAGACTGCGATCATCAGGATAGACAGTGTTATTCAGTCGTTCACTAAAACTGATGAATTGACTTGCGATATCAATACAATCATTGACCGGATCATCTTCGTCCAGCTGAGTGGTGCGCTCCCAGTCACGTTCAGGCGTTTTGGCAAATGTGGCAGCTGGTGTTGCATGGGTAAGCCTGGCGGTACTGACGATACCCGTTGCTTTGCCGGCTATTTCGGCGAGCTCCAGAGCGGTCATCAGCTCTGGGTTATCACTGTTCAGGAAGCTTTCACAATTACGCCGTTCTGCCTGGTCGTCAATCCCGATGACCCCGGCTTTGGTTTTAACACCGGTTATCATGGCTGTCATGGTGCCGGCAGAGTCAGGGGTTTGCTGATTGGTATTGTAGGTTTTGGCTAGACCGGTCCAGGGAAAGTTTTCAAAACTCAGTCGGTATTCTTCACCGCTTTGTCCGGCCAGTTGACCAGCATAAATCCGAGCAGCTGTGACAGTCGTTAAACTCATGCCATCACCAATAAACAGAATAATATTTTTGGCTGCGCCCGGGTTATTGATAATCTGTCTCTGGCTGGCATCCAGTACGGTCTGCTGGCCATTCCGGTACCAGTCGGATCCGGTGTTCATGCCGGGCAGGGCAGGTTCCCTCAGGAATAAATAGAGACCAAGTGCAAGCAACATAAAAAATGCAAGTGCAGCAATGATTAATTTGTTTATTGAAAATGACATTGGTATCTCTCAAAAGATGGTGTATTGAAAATGTACCGAAATACTATAGCCTAAAAACTACATTTCTATTAAGAACATTCTATTCAGACTATGAATTAGTGTAGACTAAATCATATCCGCGATGTAATCCGTCTTAATTAAAAAGTACTGTGCAATTAAATTCTGAATCCCCTTATTTTGCCGCTGTCGATCTTGGTTCAAATAGTTTTCACATGATAATAGCGCGTTATCTGAACGGGCAGGTTGAAATTATTGATCGCGAAAAAGAAATGGTACAGATTGCCCGGGGTATTAAAAAGGATGGGCATCTGAATTTGGCAGCCCAGACCCGGGCACTTGATTGTCTGCACCGTTTTGCTGAACGGTTGAGAGATATTCCTGAAGAGCAGATTCGTGCAGTGGGCACAAAAACCCTGAGGGCTACCAGCCGATCCAAGTCTTTTATCAAGAAAGCCGAGAAGGCTCTGGGTGCTCCTATCCAGATCATTTCAGGTTTTGAAGAGGCGCGTCTGGTATATGCCGGGCTGTCAAATACGGTATTGAATGATCATAGCAAACGTCTGGTGGTGGATATTGGAGGAGGCAGTACTGAATTTATCATTGGTGAAGACTTTAAGCCGATATTACTGGAAAGCCTGAGCCTGGGTTGTGTCAGCTTTACCAGGCGTTTAGGAAACCCTTCAGGGAAAATAACTCATCGCTTTATGGACAGGGCTTACCTGGAAGCCTGTTCAAAAATAGTGGCGATACAAAAAAATTATCTGAAGGCTGGCTGGCAGATTGTTTATGGAACTTCAGGCACGGCCAGGGCAATTGCTGACCTGACCATGGCGAAAGATGGCGGTGCGGTGATCACTAAAACTGCACTTGACCAGTTGTTTCTGGATATCGTGGATGACAAAAAAATTCTGAATCAGGTGCCGGATTTACGTAGTGATGTACTGCCGGCGGGAATAGCAATTTTGAAGGCTGTTTTTGATCAGCTTAATATCGATACCATGCATGTTGGCGATGCAGCCCTCAAAGAAGGTCTGCTGTTTGATACCATCGGGCGCCTCAGTGACAGGGACACCCGTAATGACACGATTGCCAATTTGCAGCGGCAGTATAATGTCGACATTGATCATGCCCAGCGAGTTGCCGATACGGCAATAGCGTTATGGCAGCAGATTCGTACACCAGTATTGCCAGGTGTATCGCGAACCAAAATATTACGCTGGGCAGCGCAGCTGCATGAAATTGGGCTCAGTATTTCCCATACCAGTTTTCATCATCATGGTTATTACATCATTAGACATAATGATATGGCCGGTTTTGGCCGTTACGAGCAGTATATTCTGGCTAACCTGGTACGTTCTCACCGCAAAGGCCTGTACCAAAGTAAATTCGAAGACATGGATGAAAACGCCATCAATGCCTTTGTTCCTTTACTGGTCTGTCTGCGCCTGGCAGTTTTATTTCACCGGCGCCGTGAAGATATTGATTTTCTGCCAAAACTGTCCAGTTCGGAACTGGGTTATCAGCTCAGGTTTCGCCGCGGCTGGTTAAAAAAACACCCGCTGACACTGGCTGGTCTAGAACAGGAACAGGAACAGTATGAAAGTATCGGGGTGGCCCTTGATTTCAGATAGCTTTTGGCAAGCCTGAGTGTTTTATTCTCTACCCGGCTGGTTTATAGTTAATTACATGTGTATTCGAGAGATACAGATCAATTTTACTGAAATCACGGTAGCTGCTTCGCTCAGATTGCTTAGCCTGGTGCTGGTAGTGAACATGGTGTTGGTTGATACCGTAAGCGCACAAATCAGGCCTCGCGCAACTAACCCCCTTTACACTACCGTCATACCACGTGATCCGGATGGTGCTGAATTTTATTTTACACGTTTGATCTATGGTTCTGATGGTTTCAGAAGTCGGGGCGGCTGGATGACTGATATGCCGGAGGCCGAACATTACTTTATGAATGGCCTGACCCGGCTGACCCGGGTGGATGGTTCGCTGGTTGATCTGAGAAACCCTCGCGAGGGTGCACCCTGGATTGACCTGACCGACGGTTCAATTTTCGATTACCCCTTCCTCTATGCGGTGGAAGTGGGTGGCTGGCGGCTTAGCGCCGAAGAGGTTGCTATCCTGCGTGAGTATTTACTAAAAGGTGGGTTCCTGATTGTTGATGATTTTCACGGAACCTACCAGTGGAATGGTTTCGTATCGACATTGCAGCGGGTATTCCCGGATCGTCCGGTAGTCGATATTCCCGAAGATGATGAAGTCTTCCATGTGCTCTATGACCTTGATCCAAGCATACAGATTCCCGGCATAGCAGCATTAAGGAGTGGGATTACCTGGGAGCAGGATGGCTATGAACCGGTCTATCGCGGCATATATGATGACAATGGCCGCCTGATGGTGGCGATAAATCATAATATGGACCTGGGTGATGCCTGGGAACATGCTGATACGCCAGGGTATCCGCAGCCGATGACGGCGATGGCGTATAGGTTTGCGGTTAACTACGTCATCTACTCCATGACCCATTAATAAGGTTTGGAAGCTACTGCGCTTGCCACTACTTCGTTGCAAGCAAAACCTAACTCAGTCACTTACTGTAAAAGTAATCTCCTTCATTAAATTTCACTTGCGCCTCGTATTGGCTGTGTTCGTGACGCTTCACGAATTTGTTTGGAGAAACATATATCAAGAGTGTCGGCGCCTTGGCTAGCGCAAAACTACCTTCGCGCAATTCTCGCATTAAATAAAATGTCCACTTGATCTAGATTATTGCTTTCTGCTTATATCTGGTTAGAATCCATTAAAAATTATATTTATAGGGGTTACCAGCAATGAAAAAACAGCTTTTAATTTCAATATTTACAGCAAGCAGTTTGTTAGGTGCTGTCAGTGCACAGGCGCAAAATGATGAGCAACCTGAAATGTCATTTTTTATTACCAGTGTCGGAGCAGGTGATGGTGGTAATCTCGGTGGTCTGGCGGGTGCAGATGCTCATTGCCAGGCTCTGGCAGGCTCTGTTGGACGCGGTGATTCAACCTGGCGGGCTTACCTGAGTACTCAGGGGCCCAACGCTGTTGACGCACGGGATCGCATAGGTACAGGCCCCTGGTATGGACAGGCCGGTCATTTAATTGCTCGTGATCTGAACCATCTGCATGGTGACACCATCGAACAGGCACGACTTGGTAACGGTTTGCATCCATTCCATGCCAGAACTGAAAATGGTGACTTTGTTAGCGGCATTATGGCCAGAGAGTTTGGCATTGGCCCCAGCGAACATGACATTCTTACCGGTTCCACACCAGAAGGACGCGCCTATCCAGACGGAGACGACCAGACCTGTTCCAACTGGACCAACAACAGCGGTGGCAGTGCAAGAGTCGGACACCATGACAGGCATGGGTTTATGGATAATTCCTGGAATTCAACCCACAACACCCGTGGCTGTAGCCAGGAAGAACTGATACCAAGTGGTGGCG
This sequence comes from Gammaproteobacteria bacterium, assembly GCA_038128465.1. Classification (GTDB taxonomy): domain Bacteria; phylum Pseudomonadota; class Gammaproteobacteria; order Pseudomonadales; family Pseudohongiellaceae; genus UBA5109. Next base: position 7,669 of record JAYPJO010000036.1, on the reverse strand, counting down.
CCGGATTGTTTTACTGCTTTGCCATTGATTAAAAAGAATTTCAGTTTTTATTTATAAAAATAATTCAGGAGATATGAGAGCGATGAAAATTTTAACCAGAACCTTGCTGGCATTTGTTTGTGCAATTGCCATGATGACAAGTGCCTATGCAGTACCACCGAATTTCATAGAATTGCTGATGTCTGATGCCCGTCCTGAGGCAGACAGAGCAAGGGATGGTGCACGTCGTCCTTACCAGGTCATGAACCTGGCCGGTGTTGAAGAAGGCATGACAGTCCTCGATATCAGTTCCGGAGGAGGATGGTATGCCCGCGTTCTCGCTGCGGCAGTAGGTCCGGAAGGTATGATTTATGCCCAGGACCTGGGAGCTGGCGGCAGAATCCCTGAAGAAGTGATTCAGGATCTTACCAGCATGCCTAATCTGCGAGTCGTAGACAGTGTTTCAGATGTGCCAGCCAACAGTATTGATGTCGCAGTATTCGGGCTTGAATCCCATCATCGTGATGATGAGACTGGCGTTGCTTTTTTCCGGGAAATTTATAATGCCGTGAAACCCGGAGGGAAAGTTGTTTATACGGAGTATGTGGGAGATCCTGCTACCGATTACCGGGCTATGCATCGACTGCCTATTGAAGCAGGCAGACGTTGGGTGCAGGAAGCAGGTTTTGAAATAGTGGAAGATTCAGACATCCTGCGTACCACTGCAGATGATCATAGTTTGCCGGTTTTCAACCCAATTCTGGGCAGAAACGCAGACCGTTTCCTGCTTATCCTTAGTAAGCCCGGAATGTAATCAAGTCCTGAAAATTACCCAAGAGGAAAGCAAATTGGAAAAGCTCTTTAAATACCTGGCAGTCAATCTGTTTGTTATGACGAGCTTTTCCAACTTGGCTGCCGCACACCATTCTACGGCAATGTTTGATGCTGATAATCCGATTGAGCTGGCAGGCACAATAGTTGAGTGGCAATACAGTAATCCTCACACTTTTATCATTTTGAACGTCCTGGATGAAGACGGCAATGAAGTGGAATGGACCCTTGAAGGTCGAAGTCCAAGTGCTATTTATCGTCTCGGATGGACGCCTGAAAGTCTTCTGCCCGGTGATGAAATTATTGTTACAGTAAGACCGCTGCATAGCGCTGCACCCGGTGGCAATTACAGTAATATTCGGTGGAAAGATGGCACTGTAATAGATCCTTATGCCACCAGGCCATAATAATTTTCGGAGCTGACCTTGAATCCAAATCGTTTAGTGAGTCAGAGTCACAGATTATATGCTCCGCTTTTATTGGTTCTAACCACGGGCTTTTTAAGTGCCTGCACACCTGGTGATGAAAACCTTTCTCAGGACAACGAAGTCAACTCTGAGACAGCGATGAGCTATCCAGACTGGCGTGGCCAGTGGAAGCGCGGCAGTCCGAGTCTGAACTGGTCGCCTGAAGGCTATGAGGTAGCAGGACCGCCACCCTTAAACGAAGAATACATGGCCATTTGGCAGGGTTATACAGCCCTGCAGGAATCGGGCATTCCAGCCGGGGATCCGCCTTCAACCTGCCTGCCACAGTGTATGCCGATGATCATGAAAATGGTTTATCCGATGGAGATCATTATTACGCCTGAAATCACTTATATTTATGCTGAATGGAATAGTCAGTTCCGGCGTGTATATACTGATGGACGAGACTGGCCCGGCTATATTTTGCCAGCTTTTAACGGATATTCCATCGGCGAATGGCATGATGAAGATAACGACGGTACCTATGACATGCTGTCGATTGAGACCCGTGCCATTAAAGGTCCCCGGGCGTTTGATTCTAAAACAGTGCCCTAGCATGTAAAAAAACACACCCTTTTTCTGGTAGAAAAAAGTCTAAACCAAGAAAATACCAAGCAAAAAAACAATAAAA
>JAYPJO010000036.1:0-5751 GCA_038128465.1 Gammaproteobacteria bacterium | reverse complement strand
TCGACAATATCATCTGGGCCGAATATGCCTGTGCTGAAAATAATCTTCACCTGAAACTGGGGGATGAATGGTATTTTAATAACCGGGACGGCACGCTTTCGCCTACGCGAGAGGGTCAACCCGGACTGGTGCCTGATATACAGAACTGATTTGTGCCTGACAAACTCCTTTCAAAAGCTGCATTGTAGTCAAACAATTGCTCACTGAGTTAAGAAGAAAAAAGATATTATTAATTTGGGTGTTAAAGTATAATTCCGGAAAACTGCTAAGCATTAAGTATCAAGGAATCCAGGAGACATTTAATGAAAAATTTAGTACAAAAAGTAATTGTCCTATTGCTGGCATCGTCACTGTGTATGTTCTCTTCAGTGCCTGCCAATGCCCAGGGTGGTAGTGCCGGAACTATTGCCGGGGTATCAGCATCGACCGCTGCCGTTATCGGCGGGATTATTTTCGCCGGTTGGATTATTTCTGATGCACTCGATGATGATGATACGCCACCTTTTGGTCAACCTACTGTGCCTTCAACCACGACAACAACGACGACAACTACGCAGGGTTCTGGTTCAACAACTACTACTACAACTACAAACTGATAATTAATTTCTTCATTAAAAGGCGGCTTTGCCGCCTTTTTTATGGGTGAATGATTATTTTCTATTTCTTACCAGCCATCCTCACTGCTGAATTCCATACCCCTTGCTGTTACACTTCTTCACTATGAAAAAATTAATTTGTCTGTTTTGCCTTATTGCTTTTTCGTCCAGTTCTTTTCCAGCCAGCGAAGATGATTTGTTGCAGCGTGCGCAAGCAATTCAGGATCGTGTGATGGCTCTGGATACCCATGTCGATATCCCTCTGAATTTTGCCACCAGTGAACATGATCCACTGGATGCCGATGCTCAGGTTAATCTCCAGAAAATGCGTGAGGGTGGCCTAGACACTGCTTTTTTTGTTGTTTATGTCGGCCAGCAGGAGCGCAATAAAGAAAATTATATTGATGCCAGAGCGGATGCCCTGAATAAGTTTGCAGCCATTCATCGCCTGGTTGAACTGTATCCGGATGATATTGGATTTGCCTATACAGCTGAGGAAGCTGAAGCTCTGCATGCCGAGGGCAAACTGGTTGCCATGATCGGGGTCGAAAACGGCTTCAGTATTGGTCAGGATCTTGGACAGTTGCAACGATTCAAGGAACTGGGGGCCAGTTATTTCGGACTGGTGCATAACGGGCACAATGATATCGCTGATTCGGCTCAGCCCCAGGACAGGTTTAGTGATGCAGAGACAGAGTATGAAGGGCTCAGTGAATTCGGTTACCAGGTAGTGGATGAATTAAATCGCCTGGGTATCCTGGTGGATGTTTCTCATGCTTCCAAACAAAGCATGATGGATGCCACTTTGCATTCAAGGGCGCCCATCATCGCCTCCCATTCAAGTGTGAACGGTGTTTTTTATCATGTCAGGAATCTGGATGATGAACAGCTGCTTGCTACTCGTGATAATGGTGGGGTGGTGCAAATCGTTGCCTTTGATAACTACGTCAATGAAGGTCGAGGCACGGCTTCGGTCAGTGAATTTGTTGACCATATAGATTATGCCATCGACCTGATTGGTATTGAGCATGTGGGTATTTCGTCTGACTTTGGCGGGGGCGGAGGTATAGCTGACTGGAATGGTGCCGATGAAACACTCAATGTGACACTGGAGTTACTCAGAAGAGGCTACACCGAGGAAGAAATTGCCAAGATCTGGAGTGGCAATGTGCTGAGAATTATGACCGAAGCGCAAAAAATTGCAGACAGCATGACAGGCATGAACAATGCCGGTTCAACCGACAGCACCTTGCCGGTTTTTGCCGATTATCCGGCTACACCGAGCACTGCAGCGTTGTCTGCCATCAATTTTTCCAGTCATCCGGATGCCAGTAATTTCAGAACCAGGCTGGAATACATGCTGGATGAACCGGCAAATTTTGCGGGCCATTATGCCTTGACATACTGGGGCTGTGGCACAATGTGCCAGGTAGTAGCCATCGTTGATGTGCTGGATGGTGATGTGTTCTTCCCCTTTGATTTTGCGACCAGTTACGGAGTTTGCCAGCAGGCAGGCAGTACCTTGCTGATTACCAATCCCATGGATGAATACCTGATTGAAGCATATGCTGATGGTATGCCCGAGTGGTTCACAACAGGATATTACCACTGGCAAGATGAAGAGATGGTATTACTGAATGAGTCTACAGAGGCGATAATTTCCGGTTGCGAAAGTCTGTAAGATATTTTCATTTAACAATTTCAGGCAAAAAAAGCCTGCTCAAAGCAGGCTTTTTGATTTTTAAATAATCTTACTGTTCTTCAGCCAGCAGCCCGTCGAGACCCGCATCCAGCGTAAAATCAGCCCAGTTGAATTCATCGCGTAACATCTGAGAGATTTCCTCACGGGAATTTCCATTCCTGATCATTTCCCGGGTTCTAGTGCTCAGTCTCAGGGTCGAATCCCTGAACGCTGCCAGTTCAGCCTTGTTAGAAACCGGACCGTGGCCAGGAATAACCGTGTCAAAATCCAGCCTGAGAACCTGGTCAAGAGTTCTGGTCCAGGCTCTGGCGCTGCCACCGCCTGAATAATCGATCAATTGCGGAACATCTGCACCATTTGTATACATGTCACCCGTAGCCATTATTCTGTGTTCCGGGAAATAAACCACGACATCTCCATCAGTATGGGAGCGGCCAAATCGAAAAATTTCAACCACTTTACCACCCAAATGTACAAAGGCATGCTCATCGACAGTGATGGATGGCAGGCCGGCCATATTGTCTTCAATCATTTTCAGGCGGGCGTTTTCTGAAGCAATTGCGACAGTACCGTCAGCGATGGCTCTTTCATTACCACCACTGTGATCACCATGAAAGTGGGTGTTAATAACATATACAACCGGCTGATCAGTAACAGAACCGATCATGGCCATGACATTGTCATAATCCCAGGCAAATTTATTGTCCACCATCAACACACCTTCATCAGTAATCATGAACGTGATATTGCCGGGCACAAAGGGGTTGGTGATCATATAGATATCATCCTGCACCTGGACAAGTTCAATCGGGCTGGGCGGGGGTTGGGCAATGCTGAACGTGCTTGTCAGACCCAGAAAAATGAAAAGAAAAAATTTTGCTGCAGGAAAGGTTTTCATTGATGATATCTCCGTAATAGTGATTGCTGCGAAGCATAGTAAAAGCTTTGCAGGTATGCAAGAAACTGCTTTATACCCAGCAAAAAATTGGCACTGAGAGGCTTCGTCCAATGGGTAGTACTCTTTTGAAATTTCCATGTTTTTGTTCATCCATGGTGGTAACTATTCATTTGGAGACCGTCTGGCGACATGGATGTCGTCAGTCGAGCCTGTACAGGGATGTACGTCTTTTGGCGTGTCGACAAAGGAAAGTTTCCACCATGGTCGTTATTGCCAGTTGAGTTAACTATTTCTAGCTTATATCAAGTTAAGCGTCTGTAGAAATTTCAAAAAGAATCACTACCCGTTTAGTTGTAAACTTGACATTGCCCGGATTAAGACCATAATGGCGGCCTGGATTTGGTGGAACGACTGACTGATTACCCTTCGGTTCAGGCAAGTCCCAAGCGATTCTAAAGAATCTTGGTGACAGCCCCATAAAGACCCGACTGAATGCTGTAAACCTGACGCAAGGTTATTTTCAGTTTCCCTAAAGCGTTATCACGCATAGGGCCGTAGGAGTTCAACCAGAACTCTCCAATTCAGAACGTGATTGCAGTGCTAATAACAAAGCTATAGACCAATGGTTTACTGGCTTTTTGCTGCTGTTTTTTATTCGCCGGACGGCGAGTGTTAAGACGTTTTAAAGAGGACAGAAAAGTGGATATGTTATCTGGTGGAGAAATGATGATACGTGCCTTGCACGATGAAGGCGTTGATCTGATTTTTGGTTATCCTGGTGGAGCTGCATTGCACATTTATGATGCAATTTTTAATCAGGAAGATGTTGACCATGTACTGGTCAGGCATGAACAGGCGGCCACGCATGCCGCAGACGGTTATGCCCGCGCAACCGGTAAGCCTGGTGTAGTGCTGGTAACTTCAGGGCCTGGTGCTACGAATGCGATAACCGGTATTGCCACTGCTTTTATGGATTCTATTCCAATGGTGGTACTTTCAGCTCAGGTAACCCAGGATGCCATCGGCTCTGATGCTTTCCAGGAAACTGACATGGTCGGTGTATCAAGACCCATCGTCAAACATAGCTTCCTGGTTCAAAGTGCAGCCGATATTCCCGTTATTGTGAAGAAGGCTTTTTATATTGCCACTACGGGCCGACCGGGTCCGGTTGTTATCGATATTCCCAAGGATGTCACTGAGCCGGCTGAAAAATATCCCTATGAGTATCCGCAGTCAATCAAACTGCGCTCTTACGTGCCACCTCAAAAAGGTCATTCCGGTCAGATCAAAAAAGCTGTTGAGATTTTACTGTCTGCAAAAAAACCGGTTATTTACACTGGTGGTGGTGTCGTCCAGGGCGACGCGTCTAGCGAACTGACCGCCTTGGTTCAATCTTTAGGTTACCCGGTAACCAAAACATTGATGGGGCTTGGTGCTTATCCGGCCACTGACAAGCAGTTTCTGGGAATGTTGGGTATGCATGGCACTTATGAAGCCAATATGGCCATGCATGAAGCTGATGTCATTCTTGCGGCCGGTGCGAGATTTGATGACCGGGTTACGAATTCTGATGTCAGCAAATTTTGTCCGAGTGCCACCATCCTGCATATAGATATTGATCCGGCAACCATTTCCAAAACGGTGACAGCACACGTGCCTATCGTTGGTCCGGTAAAAGCTGTTCTGAAAGAAATGAATGAGCAAATCAAATCCGCTATCAGTAAAGTGGATGCGGAGGCTCTGCAACGCTGGTGGGAAAATATAGAACAGTGGCGTAGTCGTGAATGTCTGGCGGTTGAAGCCGATGGTGACGTCATTAAGCCACAGCATGTCATCCAGGCGCTGTATGAAGTGACCCAGGGCGATGCCTATGTCACCTCAGATGTGGGTCAGCACCAGATGTTTGCTGCCCAGCATTATCATTTTGACAAGCCACGTCGCTGGATCAATTCCGGTGGCCTTGGCACTATGGGCTTTGGTTTGCCTGCCGCGATGGGTGTGCAGCTGGCATTTCCAGACGCAGCCGTTGCCTGTGTAACCGGAGAAGGCAGTATTCAGATGTGTATCCAGGAACTGGCAACCTGCAGGCAATGTGATTTGCCCATCAAGATCGTTAATTTAAATAACGAAGCACTCGGCATGGTAAAACAGTGGCAGGATATGCAGTATGGCGGCCGCCACTCTCACAGTACCTATGCAGATTCCCTGCCTGATTTTATCAAGTTGTCTGAAGCATACGGTCATGTCGGGGTTCGCATTGAAAAACTGAGTGAACTGAAAGATAAGTTGGCTGAAGCCTTTGCCATGAAAGATAAACTGGTCTTCATTGATGTGGCTGTTGATCAGAATGAGCATGTATATCCCATGGCAATAAGGGGTGGGGCAATGAGTGAAATGTTTTTAAGCAAAACGGAGAGAACCTGATGCGACGAATTATTTCCATGCTAATGGAGAATGAACCCGGAGCTTTATCCCGTGTTGTCGGCTTGTTCTCTCAGCGAAACTACAATATTAATTCATTAACGGTTGCGCCTACTGATGACGCAACCTTATCA
>JAYPJO010000035.1:0-13389 GCA_038128465.1 Gammaproteobacteria bacterium | reverse complement strand
AATGCCGGATACCGAATTGATCCTGATCGCCATTTTTAACGCTGCAGCATCAAACCAGCCACAACGTCGATTACGCCCGGTAGTGGCGCCTCGCTCATTACCCTTGCTGAATAACTGTTCACCCACCTCATCAAACAGTTCAGTTGGGAAGGGGCCGGAACCAACCCGGGTGGTATAGGCTTTAGTGATACCGAGCACATAATCCAGGTACAGGGGACCGTAGCCACTACCGGTTGCCGTGGCACCCGCGGTTGTATTCGAAGACGTTACAAAGGGATAGGTACCATGGTCGATATCCAGCAGTGAACCCTGGGCACCTTCAAACAGGATATTGGCGCCATCCTTGCGGGCATTATGCAACACATCTATCGTGTCACATACCATGGACCGGATTCGATCCGCCATGGCTAGGCTGGAATCCAGGGTTTGCTGGTAATCAATTGCGTCGACACCGTAATAGGATTGCAGTGTGAAATTATGGTATTCCAGTATTTCCTGCAGACGACTGGCAAAGTGTTCAGCATTCAACAGTTCACCCAGGCGAATACCGCGACGGGCAACCTTGTCCTCATAGGCTGGCCCGATACCGCGACCGGTGGTGCCAATCTTGGCATTACCTTTTTTGAGTTCGCGAGCCTGGTCCAGTGCAATATGGTAGGGCAGAATCAAGGGGCAGGCAGAAGAAATTTTGAGCCTGTCGCTGACATTAACACCACGCTGCTCCAGCTCATCTATTTCCTGAATCAGGGCTTCCGGTGACAGCACTACGCCATTGCCGATAATGCACTGCACATTGTCACGCAGTATGCCAGAAGGTAGCAGGTGTAACACGGTCTTTTCACCATTGATAACCAGTGTATGGCCGGCATTATGTCCACCCTGGAAGCGCACAACAGCAGATGCTTTTTCTGTCAGTAAATCAACGATTTTCCCTTTGCCTTCATCGCCCCATTGCGTGCCAAGTATGACTACACTATTACCCATGACTATGCCTTCCTGTTAATACTGAAATTTCAAATTACTTTAAATCGTTGGACAGGTTTACAGTGGATTGACGATCCACTTTCCATCATGCTGAATTATTTCTCCGTTACAGCCTGTTTCTTGCGCCTCATTGCTTTCTTTGGTCAGGGTCGTAATGACCTGTTTACCTTCTGCACGTAAAGAAGCAATCAAAGTCTGCAGTTCACCGTCATTTACCGCTGGCGCCAGAATCTTTTCCGGGCTTGCAAAATCACGTTTACTTAAAGCCAGCAGGTTTTTCAGATCACTGTCAAAACCGGTTGCCGCGCGCGCGCGACCAAAACCTTCGCCAATGTCATCATAGCGGCCACCCTTGGCAATAGAGGTACCAAAGCCAGCGGTATAGGCGGCAAACACCACGCCGGTATGATAGGCATAGCCGCGTAATTCGCTTAAATCAAAATACAGTGACTGTTCCGGATAGCGCTCGCTTATTGCCAGGCTGAGCTGACGTAATTGAGCTATATCTTCCTTAACAGAACCGGGGGCCTTATTGAGTACTTTTTCGGCTTCATCGAGAACACTGATATCACCACTGAGTGTTGGTAAGGCCTTGAGCATTTCCAGCAAGCCGCCATTGGTATTTATATCCTGCAGCAAGCTATCAATGTCTTTCTCTGATTTAGACTGAATGGCAGCAAACAATTTATGTTCTGTGTCAGTATCCAGTCCGGCATGTTCAATCAGGGAGCGGTAAATTCCCACATGACCCAGAGCTAATTGCACAGGGCCGATTTCTGCCAGCGCCAGAGTTTCCAGCATCAGGGAGATAATTTCCAGATCGCTGTCGATGCCGCTGTGACCATAAAGCTCGGCACCAACCCGATAGGGGCTGCGTGAACCCAGCATGGCAGAAGGTCGGGTACGCAGGACGGAGTCGGCATAACACAAACGGTTGGGTGCATTTTTTTGCATAACATGGGCATCAATACGAGCCGCCTGTGAGGTAATATCGGCACGGACACCCATGCTGCGACCGCTGATCTGATCAACCACTTTAAAGGTTTCCAGTTGCAGATCTTCACCGGGAACAATGTTCAACGAGTCCAGGAATTCTATCAGGGGGGTGATGACAAGCTCGTAGCCCCAGCTACGGTAAAGATCCAGAATTTCGCGACGCAAGGATTCCAGATTATTGGCCTGTGGCGGCAGGATTTCATCCACGCCATCCGGCAATAACCAGCGATTGGCTTTTGTCATTCTCGCTATTTACTCTTTACTCTGCGGTGCTTTGATTAAGGTATTTGAAGAAATCGCTGTCAGGGCTTAGCAATAATACATCACCACTATCACTGAAAGTCTGGCGATAAGCATTCAGGCTACGGGTAAATTCATAAAATTCCGGATCAGCATTGAAGGCTTCTGCATAAATTGCTGCGGCCTGGGCATCACCATCACCACGAATGATTTCAGCATCACGATAAGCTTCGGCTTCAATGACAGTAGCAGCTCTGTCTGCCTCGGCACGAATGATTTCCGATAATTCACGCCCGGTTGAACGTGCCTCGGATGCTTCCTGCTGGCGTTCTGTATTCATACGGTTATAGACAGAGGCCTGTACATCATCCGGCAAATCGATTTGTTTAACGCGAATATCAACAATTTGGATGCCCAGTTCATCCAGTACGATGGCATTCAAGTTCCGGGTGAGTTCGGTCATCAGTAAATCACGCTCACCGGATACCACTTCATATACCGTGCGACTGGCAAACTGGTTACGCAGACCGGTGTTTATTCGCTGGGCCAGCAGGTTGTTGGCGATATTGGCATCACCGGAAGTGCGCGTGTAATAAGAAGACACATCGGAAATTCGCCACTTGGCATAGGAGTCAACTTCCAGGAACTCGCGTTCGGCTGTCAGGTAACTTTGTGTAGGGGCATCAAGCGTCTGAATACGGCCATCAAATATTCGAACTGTATGCACACCCGGAATTTTGAAGTGCAGACCGGGAGCAACATCGGCGTTGGTGACTTCACCAAAGGTCAGTAATACTGCGCGGTCAATTTCACGAACGACAAACAGGCAGTTATAAGCAGCGATCACAACAACTGCAATAAGACCAAGGGTTATTGCGCTGGAATTTTTCATTATCGTCCCGTCCTTACCGTAGATTGTCGGTTCAGATCCTGAATAACCTGGTTGGAGAGGTTGCGGATATCCTGGGTGCTCATTGCCTCCATGCTGACGCTGCCACTGCGCTGCAGAATCTGGTCCAGCGGCAGGAACATCATGTTGTTGCCACCATCGACATCAAACAGAACCTTGGAGCTGTTACTCAGGACATCCTGCAGGGTTTCCAGATACAGGCGCTCGCGGGTTACATCCGGGGCGCGCTGGTATTCAACAAGTAATTGGGAAAAGCGCTGCGCCTCACCCTCAGCCTGCGCTACTACCTGATCACGATAGGCTTCGGCTTCTTCAATAACGCGTCGTGCCAGACCACGTGCTTCAGGCACCACCTGGTTGGCATAGGCATTAGCTTCGTTCTGGTAGGCTTCGCGGTCAACCCCGGCTTTAATAACATCATCATAAGCCGCACGTACCGGTGCTGGCTGCTGTACTTCCGCAATATTAACCTCAGAGACGATGATGCCGGTCTGATAGAGGTCCATGTAATTCTGCAAGCGAGTCATGACATCCTGGGCAATCTGTTCACGGCCAGAGGTGGTTGCTGTTTCCATTTCTGAGCTGCCGATTTCATGACGAATGGCTGATTCAGCTGCAAGCTGGAGGCTGGTTACCGGATCACGGACATTCAGGTAATAGGAGCGTGCATCAGTGACCTGGTACTGCACAGTCATTGAGACATCAACAATGTTGTCGTCTTCAGTCAGCATTGAGTTGGTGAATGATTCATCATAAACACGGGTGACATTGATCTTGGTAACTTCATCAATCAGGCGCGGATTCCAGTGCAGACCCGGCATGACAACGCCTTCAAGCGCTTCACCGAAGCGAAGTACCACGCCACGTTCCTGCTCATCAACGGTATAAAAACCGGAACCTACCCAGATAATTGCGAGGATGGTGATAATGCCCATTACCAAGCCGCTGGACATGGAGCCATCTTCGTTGCCACCACGATTACTGCCGCCACCTTTTTTACCGCCAAAGATGCCGGACAGTTTCTTCATCATTGAAGCAATGATTTCATCCAGATCAGGAGGACCCTGGTCATTGCCACCACCACCGGGTCGCCTGCTACCCCAGGGGTCATCTTGTCTGTTATTCCCGTCGTTATTATCGGGCTCGTTCCAGGCCATCAGTCTTCTCCAGAGAATTTTGGTGTATAACCACGTAGAAACGGGATTCTATCGAAAATTCAAGGTTTTTAATACAGTTTCCGCTTGTCGGGCCAGACAGCTGTCAGGAAGCCAGATAAGGTTTTGCATCAAGGCCTTCTTCTTTCAGTAAGCGTACAAAATCCTGCTTTTGCAACCGCAGGGATAGATGTGAGGTGCCGTGCTCATCCAGACTCTCATTCTTCACGGCTCCCTGTTTGTATAATCTGGCGCGCAAACGGCCATGCTGCGGCTCAAGCTGCAATTCAGGCTCGATGAAATCCTCGCCCAGCAGTTCGCTGATAGCCTCGAGCAGGTTTTCCGTGCCGGCACCGGTCAGGGCTGATACCCAGACGCGCCAGGGCTTCCCAGAATCATCTCGTTCGATTCCGGGTAATTCACCGCCCAGTAAATCGGCCTTGTTGTAGACCATCAGTGTGGGAATGTCGCTGGCACCAATTTCTTTTAATACATTATCGACTTCTTCCTGCAGTATAAATCGCTGATCACTATGAGAATCAATGACATGCAAAAGTAGGCTGGCTTCGGTTGTTTCTTCCAGGGTGGCGCGAAAGGCGTCAACAAGTTGATGCGGCAGGTCGCGAATAAAGCCAACCGTATCAGCCAGGATGGCTGTGCCGAAATCAGGCAGTTTCACTTTGCGCAGCGTTGAATCCAGGGTGGCAAACAACTGGTCGGCTGCGTAAATCTCGGAATCTGTCAGGGTATTGAACAGTGTGGATTTTCCGGCATTGGTATAACCCACCAGTGAGACTGTCGGTACTTCAGCTTTTTTGCGGGCCTTACGACCCTGCTGACGCTGGGTGCGTACTTTAGCCAGGCTCTTGTTAATAGCCTTGATGCGAACACCGATTAGGCGCTGGTCGATTTCAAGCTGGGTTTCGCCGACGCCCCGTAAGCCAATACCACCTTTTTGCCGGTCTAGATGGGTCCAGCCTTTGACCAGTCGGGTCAGTGAATGCTTGAGCTGGGCCAGTTCAACCTGCAATTTACCTTCATAGGAACGGGCACGCTGGGCAAAGATATCCAGAATCAAATCGGTACGGTCGAGTACGCGACACTGTAATTCTTTTTCCAGGTTGCGTTCTTGGCTTGGACTCAGGCTGTGGTTGAAGAGAACCACTTCAGCATTTTGCCGGTTAACCGCCTGTCGAATTTCTTCAAGCTTACCGCTGCCAACGAAATACCTGGGTGCGGTTACCTGTCGCGAACCACTGATCATTTCAACCGGACAAGCACCAGCGGAGATGGCAAGTTCCTCAAATTCGCGTGGGTCACCATCTGCTTCAGTGTTAATATTCAGATGAACCAGGATGGCAATTTCACCGCTATCCGGACGTTCGAAAAACACCAGAAGAACCTGATCCTATATACTGTTGCCCGGTTCAAAATGATCTGATTCAGCTCCATCCTGAGCGGGTATAAGGATAGCTCGATTCGGCACAACGGTGGAAATGGCATGTTTGTATACCATTTGATTTACAGTGTTCTTTAGTACGATGACAAACTGGTCAAACGATTCGATCTGTCCCTGTAATTTGATACCACTGACCAGGTAAATTGCAACGGGTACTTTTTGCTTGCGTAAGGTATTAAGGAAGGGATCTTGTAAAGATTGCCCTTTTGACATGATTATTTCCTCGATTAATTAAAAGTTGTAGGTTTTGTTCAAGTAAGTAGTCAATAATACTTACGATTCATTATAGTGCCTATATCAAGATGACTACCAACTACTTATGGGTTGGGACCATGTATTTCAAGCAATGTTCCACATTTTTTGACATTTCATCACCCAGCAGCTGTAAATCCGGCCATGATCGCAACCAGGTGAGCTGCCTTTTGGCAAGCTGTCGGGTTGCTGCAATGGCCTTTTCCTGCATCGTGTCATAGTTATATACGCCCGAAAGATAATTCCAGATCTGTCGATAGCCAACGGAACGAATAGCAGGCAGTGAGGGTTCCAGATCGCCGCGATCAATAAGCTGTTGCACTTCTTCTACAAAACCCTGCTCAAGCATTTGCCTGAATCGACTGGCAATCTTTTCATGCAGTTCAGCGCGGTTTTCCGAAAACAGCGCCAGAAATTTAAGCTCGAAGGGTAACTGGTTTTGTGTGCTGTCCTCCTTGTAGATCTGTGTCATGGACTTGCCAGTCAGCTCATATACCTCGAGAGCTCGCTGCAGACGTTGTGGATCATTAGGGTGAATACGCGCAGCAGATTCAGGATCAACGGCAGCAAGACGCTGGTGAACAGCATGCCAGCCTTGAGAACCTGCCAGCGCCAGAATGTCATTACGGATGTCTTCATCAGCTGCGGGCATAGCTGGAAGACCGTCTTTCAAGGCTTTGAAGTACAACATGGTGCCGCCAACGAGCAGAGGAATTTTTCCCTGCGTTTGTATGTCAGCAATTTCCTTAAGCGCATCCTGGCGAAAATCAGCTGCAGAATAGATTTCAGATGGGTCACGAATATCTATCAGGCGGTGCGGGGCTTGTTGCAGAGTCTTTGCATCGGGCTTGCCAGAGCCAATGTCCAATCCCTTATAGACCTGCGCAGAATCGACACTGATTATTTCACAAGGAGCCTGTTGCACCAGTTTTATGGCTATATCGGTCTTGCCCGAGGCGGTTGGGCCCATCAGGCAAATTGCTGGCGGAAGATTGTTGTTCAAGATATTAAATACAGACTGACGTTCCAGGTAAAATTCCAGGCTAACTATAGCAAGAAATACGTTACAATTACCGCCTTTGAATTGTCGATAGTGCAGTCCCTGTTCCAAGCATGCCCTCTGATTATCCCATAGGTGTAATTGACTCCGGTGTCGGCGGTCTTTCAGTCCTGAAAAAAATCTGTGAGTTGTTGCCCAACGAAGATCTGATCTACATGGCAGATTCCTATTTCGCACCCTATGGCCCTAAAAGTGAACGGGTTATCAGGAATCGCTGTTTTGAAAACATGGGTTTTCTGGATTTGCAAAATGCCAAGGCCCTGGTTCTGGCCTGTAACACGGCCACGGCTGCAGCCGTCAAGGATTTACGGGAAGCATTTGATATTCCCATCATTGGGATGGAGCCGGCTATAAAACCCGCTGCTGATTTAACCCGAACTGGTGTGATCGGTGTTCTGGCCACAGCAGGCACCCTGGACAGTGAAAAGTTCATGGACCTGCATACGCTTTACCGCAACCGGGTGGAAATTATTACCAAGGCATGTCCGGGTCTGGTGGATGAAATAGAAAAACTGGAGCTGGACAGAGGCGAAATAATTAAACTGGTCACCGAATATACGGAAACCTTTCTGGACAAAAAAGGCGATACGCTGGTGCTCGGTTGTACCCATTATGCCTTAATTGCTGACATCATTTCAGAAATTGTCGGACCCGAAGTGGTCGTGGTTGATACCGGTATGGCTGTTGCAAAAGAGCTGAGCCGTCAGTTAAAAGCCAACGATATTTTTTCTGATAACACTGAACTAGGCAGTATCAATTTTTTTACCAGCGGTAATGTCGAAGACCAGGAAGTCCTGATTTCACGTTATTGGGGAGAGCAGGTCTCAGTGCTGCATTACCTGAATTTCCTGCTAACCATTTAGCAGTTTGAGTTTTCTGCGTGATAAGTCAATATTTTTTACTGGCCGCGTAAAAACAATTTATCCAGCTCGGACAGATTCTGCTGTACCCAGGTGGGTCGGCCATGATTACACTGACCGCTTCTTTCAGTTGCTTCCATATCCCGTAGCAGCGCATTCATTTCCGGAATAGTCAGCTGACGGTTGGCACGTACCGAACCATGGCAGGCCATGGTGGCAAGAATATCATCGCGATGTGCTTCCAGGCGGTCACTGCTACCATGATCAGCAATGTCAGACAGCACATCACGTAACAGCTGCTCAACATTGGCATTGGCCAGAATGGTTGGTACCTGTTTCAGGCTGATGGTCTCGGGCCCCAGCCTTTCGATTTCCATGCCAAGATTTTGCAAATAGTCATGGTGCTCTTCAGCCAGGTCTGCCTCTTTTTCACTGACAGCAATGGCAATTGGAACCAGCAGTGGTTGTACTTTGATACCGTTATTGCTGCTCGCGATTTTCATATGTTCATAGGTGATACGTTCATGTGCAGCATGCATGTCGACGATCACCAGGCCCTGAGCATTTTGCGCCAGAATGTAGATGCCGTGTAGCTGGGCAATGGCAAAACCCAGTGGCGGGATATCGCCTTCGCTTTCCGGTAGTCCCTCAGGCTCGGATACATTGCGAAACGTGTCATAAGCAGCGAGCTGGTTTTCAATGTGTGACACAAGAGCAGCGCCGCGATCGCCACTTTCAGACCGGGCATAATTTGAAAAATTGATTGTTGATTGCGTGCTGCTGTGCTCAACCGGATTGGCGGTTGCTTCAGCATAATCCCCCTGCAGGTGATCTTCGGGTCGTACTTCGGCCAGCGCTTTATGCAGCACTGAAAATAAAAAGTTGTGGACACTGCGGTGCTCACGAAAACGCACTTCATGCTTAGTTGGGTGTACGTTGACATCAACATCAGCGGGATCAATTTCCAGAAACAATACGAAGGCTGGCTGGCGACCGTGAAACAGCACATCACGGTATGCCTGCTTGATGGCATGATTGATAACCTTATCTTTTATGGTGCGACCATTAACATAAAAATATTGCATGTCAGCCTGCGAACGGGAAAAAGTTGGCAGCGAAACCCACCCCCAGAGCTTCATGTCATCCTGCTCGATATCAATGCTGACAGAGTTTTCAGTAAATGCTGGGCCACAAATCTGTGACACACGGCGCTGTTGTTCCTGTAATGTTCCGGCCTTTTCAAATTTATGAATCTGGCGCTGGTTATGCTGCATACTGAAGGTGGTGTTGAAATGGCTTAAGGCGAGCTGTTTAACAACATCATCTATACGTTTGTATTCAGTTTGTTCAGTTCGCAGGAATTTTCGGCGCGCCGGTGTGTTAAAAAACAGATCACGTACTTCAACATTGGTGCCGGTCGGGTGAGCAGCCGGCGTCAGCTTGCTTTCCATGTCGATGCCTTCGGTTTCCACTTTCCAGGCTTCACTGGCATCAGGCGTACGGGATGTCAGTGCCAGGCGTGAAACTGACGCAATACTGGCGAGGGCTTCACCACGAAAACCAAGGCTGGCAACCCGTTCCAGGTCTTCGAGTTCGGCAATTTTACTGGTGGCATGTCGACTCAGGGCTAGTGGCAAATCGTCTTTGTCGATACCTTGACCATTGTCACGGATTCGGATCAGTTTGATGCCGCCCTGTTCAAGCTCAATATCAATGCGATCGGCGCCGGCATCCAGGCTGTTTTCCAGCAGTTCCTTGACTACTGAAGCCGGTCGTTCCACGACTTCACCGGCAGCAATCTGATTGGTCAGGCGCTGACTCAGGAGTTGTATTCTTGCCAAAAGCTATCCTACTGCAAAGGTATATTTAAAATTTGACCAACCCGGATAGTATCACTATTTAGCTGGTTTGTTTCGCGAAGGTTTTGCAGTGAGATGGAATAATCTTCAGCGATTTGTGAGAGTGATTCTCCGGAGCTGACCACATGCTCTCGGAATGAAACGGAGGCCAGTGCAGAGGTCAGGCCATTGGGAATAATCAGCTCCTGTCCCACGTGAATCACGGAACCACTGATATTGTTTGTCGCTCTTAAAGCGGCGAGGGATACATTAAAACGCTCGGCAATTTCAGACAGGCTGTCTCCACGATTGACCGTATAGGTACCAGGACCGCCACCGTTATTTTTGTGCCAGGAAATCAAGGTGCCACGCGGTGGAGATTCATAGAAGTATGAGGTGATACCACTGACCATAGCTGTAGCAAACTGGCGCTGGAAAGATGAGGAATTCAGATTATGGGCATCGGTAGGATTGGTGACATAACCGGCTTCAATCAGCAGGGAAGGGATATCTGCCTGTTTTAATACCACGAAGGCTGCTTGTTCAACATTGGTACGACGCATGCGCGTGACATTACCCAGTGCAGAAATTATTTTGTCTCCGGCTTCGAGACTGGAGGCAATGCTGGCCGTCATGGATAAATCCAACAGCACCGAAGCCAGCACTTCATCTTTATCAGCCAGGCTGACCGAACCGACACCTCCTATTAAATCGGCACCGTTTTCCTTTTCAGCCATGCGGCGGGCCTGCTCACTGGTAGCACCGCGCTGTGAAAGCGCATAGACCGTCGCGCCACGTGCACTGGCGCTGGTAAAGGCATCAGCGTGGATGGCAATAAAAAAGTCGGCATTGTTCTGATGGGCGATGTTAGTGCGGCCCCTGAGATTAACATAGTAATCACCATCGCGAATCATGACCGGACGGTAACCGGGCATCTGCTCGAGTATGCTTTCAATCTGGCGGGCAATCGCCAGTACCACTCTTTTTTCCTGAATGCGATCGACGCCAATTGCGCCGGGATCATCACCACCATGCCCGGCCGAAATGGCGACAACGATATCGCGTCTGCCATTGGCAATATCATCTGCAGATGCAGTTACTACAGGTTCCCGGTCGCCGACCGGATTACTGTCATACAGATCAATGACCAGACGGTCACCGTACTGGTTATTTTCAGCCAGCAGAAAGGATCGAGCTTCTACTGCAGCATTGAGGTCCAGCACCACGCGGGTGTCATGCTCATTTCTGGTGGCAGAGCGGATATTACTGATAGGCGTCTGACTAAGATCCAGATCTGAGAAGTCGGCAAACAGGGTGGCATCACTTAAATCAATGACCAGTCTGTGCGGATCTTCCAGACTGAAAACCTGATGTTCCAGTTGTTCACTGAGATCAAACACCAGGCGAGTATAGTCCGGGGCACGGTAAGTGCGCACATTTTCGACGATAGCGGCCTGTGCCAGCGTGCTGAATGTCAAATTGACCAGCGTGGCAATAAGGCCAAAAAATAAGGCTGTAAAAGAATGTCGTTGTCTGTGCATAAGCTTTGCAACTAAATCACAAGGCTGAATTTTAATAAATATAAAGATTACATATGTTTACAGCGATAATCTAGTATTTTTCTAGATTAAGACAGGAATTTTTCTGACAGGTGTCTTGCAATCAGTTCGCCTTGCTTGGAATAACTTTGCCAGCTGATGTTGCGGCCGCTTGCCAGTACGTCTATGGAAATGGCCAGGTCTGGTTCGGGCAGGAAATCCTTGCCCTTTTCCGGCCACTCAACCAGGCACAAGGTAGAGCCATCCAGGTAGTCACGAAAACCCAGAAATTCGAGTTCTTCAGGGTCGGACAGTCGGTATAAATCAAAGTGCATGATTTGCCGGCCATCTATAGTATAGGGCTCAACCAGGGTATAGGTTGGGCTTTTTACAGCACCCTGATGCCCCAGTTGATGCATAAAGCCACGGGTCAGCGTAGTCTTGCCGGCGCCAAGATTGCCGCTGAGCGTAATCAAACCACCAGAGTCTATAAAATCGGCTAACGTGGCGCCAAATGCTTCCATCTTGGCTTCATTTTCGAGAAAAAAAGCTTTCATGACTGTTATTCGTTATTCACCAGTTTATGGATATAGGGTAGCAGGTCTGTCGCCAGCAGGCCGCGTTCGCCATTGTCTGTAGCAGCCAGATCGGCGCTTAAACTGTGGATACAGACGCCCAGCCGGGCACTGTCTGCCAGCGAAAAGCCCTGGGCCAGCAAGCCGCCCAGCACACCACTGAGGATATCGCCCATACCGCCGCTTCCCATGCCGGGGTTGCCGTGGGAACAGGCTTCCAGTTGGGTGCGCCCATTTTCAGAGGAAGCAATCAGGGTCTGGGCGCCTTTTAACAGGCAGATACCGCCAAATTTTTCCTGTAATTGCAGGCAGTGCGTATTCCGATCACTTTTGACGTCTTTGCAGTTGCAGCCCAGCAAACGGGAGGCTTCACCGGGATGCGGAGTGAGTATGTGTTTACCCTGGGCAGGCAAAAAGGCCTTTTCCTGGCTAATGAGATTCAGGGCGTCAGCATCAACAACCAGGGATGGCTGTTTTTCTTTATTGTCATCAAAACCCAGTGCGGTTTGCAGACATTCAACAGACCAGTCTGACTGTCCTAGCCCGGGGCCAATGACAACAGTGGTC
Source organism: Gammaproteobacteria bacterium (assembly GCA_038128465.1). Classification (GTDB taxonomy): domain Bacteria; phylum Pseudomonadota; class Gammaproteobacteria; order Pseudomonadales; family Pseudohongiellaceae; genus UBA5109. The sequence goes on along the minus strand of JAYPJO010000035.1, from coordinate 956 downwards.
GCCTTGCTTAACAGGGGTGCCAGTGTCTGCGGATCATCGGCAGCCTTCACCATCAGCTCCGGGCAGCGACTGATAAAGGCAGGGACATGTTCAGCACGCGTAGCGACTGATACCAGACCGGCTCCGGCACGGGCGGCAGCTTCACCTGCCATCAGGGCAGCACCGCCAAATCCATGATCTCCGCCAATCACCAGCACATGCCCGTTAGTGCCTTTATGTGAGTGCTCACTTCGTTTAAAAATCAGGTGTTTTATTGACTGGTATTTAAGCGTTCTTGCTGAGTCCACAACAATATTCCACGACCATAAGTTATCCCGGCAGTGTAACGCTACACTACCGGGATGTTAAAACTTAATTGAAATTTTTGACTAAAATTTGATCTGATTTGTTGCTGAAGCGACCTAGTTGGTCTGGTGACGTTTACCAAGTGTGATATGTCGGGGACCGGAAGTTTGTACCTGGCCGCTTACGCCACTTGGGATTTGCTGGATTTTGCCGCCTGCGGCGAGAAATTGTGCTGTTTGTTCTTCTAGAGTTAGATTATCGGATTCTGTATTAGCTGATTCAGTTTCAACTTTTTTTATTGTAGTTTTCTTTCTTGTTTTAGTGCTTGTAGTAGCCATGTTATCCCTTATCTTTAGTAGTAAAAAACCGAGAGTAAGTCCGCCATTATACGTGAAATAGCTAACATTAGCTATGTAAGCTCTGTGCAAGAAGAATGGATTAAAAAAATTCGGCTGAAAAATTCTTTGCTGTGGGAAAAAGGAAATTTGCGGTATGATTGCGGCTCTTTATATTTCACATGCCTGTAGCTCAGCGTAGGATAAAGAGTAGTAACTGGCTTGAGAAGCCATCACAGAAAATAGAATAAAAAGAATAAGTAAAACCAGATTAAGCGCCTGTAGCTCAGCTGGATAGAGTAACTGGCTTCGAACCAGTTGGTCGGGAGTTCGAAT
>JAYPJO010000034.1:8066-13447 GCA_038128465.1 Gammaproteobacteria bacterium | reverse complement strand
GCCTTACGCTGCACCTCAATATCATCATTCCAGATGGTAATTTTTTTATTGCTTACTTCGGCTATATCGCCTTCTTCCAGATAAATAAATCTGTCAGTCACCTGGCCTAAAGCAGACGGGTCTGAAGCAATAAAGTTTTCACCAATGCCTACACCAATAACCAGAGGGCTGCCACTACGCGCTACCACAATTTTATCTGGGTTATCCTTGCTGATAACCGCCAGGCCATAAGCCCCCTCTAGGCGATGCACGACATTTTTCACTGCTTGCGTTAATTCTGTATTGTCTTTGCAGGTTTCTGCATGGATCAGGTGGACAATAACTTCAGTGTCAGTTTCTGTTATAAATTCATAATTTTTTTCTAGCAGTTCTTTCTTTAACTCAAGGTAATTTTCAATAATGCCATTATGAACAAGAGCCAGACTGTCCGATGAACAATGGGGATGCGCATTTTCTTTTGACGGTTTACCATGGGTAGCCCAACGCGTATGTGCAATACCAATAGCCCCCTTAGCAGATACTTGTTCAACGGCTTGCTCAAGTGCAGCAACTTTGCCGACTTCCTTTATGCAGTTAATGTACCCCTTTTTCTTATCGATCACCGCCATGCCGGCAGAATCATAACCACGATATTCAAGGCGCTTTAAACCTTCAATTAAAATATCAGAAACTTTTCTTTGCCCAATTGCTCCAACAATGCCACACATAAGCGTGAATCCTGTCTACTTCTTTACAGGCCGTTTCCAGCCATCAAAATTAGTTTGCTTCGTCCTGCTCAGCGCTAGCTGGTCAGATTTTATATCTTTGGTTATGGTTGAGCCGGCACCAATTGTTGCTCCATCATCTACAAAAACCGGGGCGACCAATGCAGTATTAGATCCTATGAATACATTATTACCTATTTGTGTTTTGAATTTATTAACACCATCGTAATTGCAGGTTATAGTGCCAGCGCCTACATTAACCTCTTTGCCAAGCTCGCTGTCTCCAACATAGCTTAAATGGTTTACTTTGCTGCCTTCACCAATCAAGGCCTTTTTTGTTTCGACAAAGTTGCCAATCTTCGCCTGTGTTTTTAATTCTGTGCCTGGCCTGATCCTGGCAAATGGGCCCACTTTGCAATCAGTGCCAATTATGGCGTCTTCGATTATACAGTTAGGGTATATCTCCGTTCCCTGTGCGATAGTACAGTTTTTCAAAATACAATTCGCACCAATTTTTACGTTTTTTTCGATTTCAACTTTTCCCTCCAGAATAATATTGATATCCAGCTCTGTATCAGTATCAATACTTGCTTCGCCACGCAAATTAAAGCGGAGAGGATCAATAATTTTCACGCCCTGCAACATGAGTTCTGCCGCTTGTTGTTGCTGATATATTTTTTCAAGTTCGGCCAATTGCAACAAGGAATTGACCCCAAAGGATTCAAATTCAGCTTCGCAACTACAGGTTTCAACCAGGGCATTATCAGCAAGCGCCAGGCTTACAATATCGGTGAGATAAAATTCATTTTGCTTATTATTATTTTTAATGGCTGGCAACCATTTTTTTAATCTGTTAACGGGAAAGGCCATGATGCCAGTATTAATTTCTGTAATATTTTTTTGAATTTCACTGGCATCTTTCTCTTCGACAATACCGGTGATTTTATTCTTTTCATTGCGCAATATTCTGCCCAATCCTGTCGGATTAGCTACCTCACAGGTTAAGACTGCCATAGTATTTTCATCGGTGTGTTCTAGTAAATTTTTCAAACTTGACGGTTTTATTAATGGAACATCACCATAAAGAACAAGCGCCAGTGCATCATCGTCAAGCATCGGCAAAGCTTGTACTACAGCATGAGCTGTACCTTTTTGTTCAGACTGCAAAACAAAATTACAGTTTTGCTCGGCCAGATATGTTTTGATTTTTTCTGCCTGATGGCCAATAACCAGTGTTGTGCTGTCTGGTTGTAACTCTCTTGCAGTGGCAATAACATGCTCCACAAGACTTTTTGCAGCCAGTTCATGTAATACTTTTGGTTTTTCTGAGTACATTCTGGTGCCTTTTCCAGCCGCCAGAATGATGATGTTTAGTTTTGAAGTCATGGGTGTAACTATTCTGTTATTTAAGACTTTATCCATCGCCAGCATAGCAAAGATTTACCTTGCATTCCTTAAATGAAAAGAAGTTACGTATATCCCGAAAAATATCTAAAGTCAGCGAGAGCTAATCAGAAGCCTGCTGCAAAAGAGATCGAGCAGTGTAATCGTGTGGACACTGTATTTCATCCAAAGAAATACAGGTTGGTGGTTTAGCCGCCAAGTTTTTTTCGTAGTTGCTGAATCGTTCTGATTTGTGCAGCAGCCTCTGCCAGCTGAGAAGCAGCTTTGGAATATTCAAACTCTGCATCCTGATTAGCAATTGCAGCTTCAGCTTCCTGGCGGGCTTTTTCTGCAGTAGCCTCATCGACATCACCGGCACGAATTGCCGTATCTGCCAGAATATTTACTGTTCCAGGCTGGACTTCCAGAAAGCCGCCAGAAACATAATAAATATCTTCTTCACCGCCTGCTTTTACAACTCTCACCGGACCAGGTATCAGCGCAGTTAACAAAGGAGCATGGCCCGGATAAATACCCAGATCACCCAGGCTCCCGGCAGCAACCAAAGACTCTATTTCACCAGAAAAAATCCTGTCTTCAGCACTTGCGATATCACAATGAAAAGATGCGGCCATAATGGTTCTCTTTCGTCAGCTAATAAGACCTATTCTTTGATATTTTTGGCTTTTTCTACAGCTTCTTCAATGCTGCCGACCATGTAGAAAGCCTGCTCTGGCAGCTCATCATAATCGCCATCTAGAATCGCCTTGAAGCTGCTGATAGTATCTTTTAATGATACATATTTTCCAGGCGTGCCTGTGAATACTTCTGCCACTGTACAAGGCTGGGAGAAAAAGCGCTCAATTTTTCGAGCACGGCTAACTGCCAGTTTGTCATCCTCAGACAATTCATCCATACCAAGAATGGCAATAATGTCTTTAAGTTCTTTATAACGCTGCAGGATGGTCTGTACTCCCCGTGCAACTTCATAATGCTCCTGGCCAATAACCTGTGGATCAAGTTGGCGAGAAGTTGAATCCAAGGGATCCACTGCCGGATAAATACCCAGCGATGCGATATCACGAGACAATACAACGGTTGCATCCAGGTGAGCAAAAGTAGTTGCTGGCGATGGATCCGTCAGGTCATCAGCAGGAACATAAACTGCCTGAATGGAGGTAATAGAGCCATTTTTTGTAGATGTTATGCGCTCCTGCAACGCGCCCATTTCCTCAGCCAAGGTAGGCTGATAGCCTACCGCTGAAGGCATACGCCCCAGCAATGCTGATACCTCTGTTCCTGCCAGGGTATAACGGTAAATATTGTCAATAAACAATAGCACGTCACGACCTTCATCGCGGAATTTTTCTGCCATGGTCAGACCTGTCAGCGCAACTCGCAGACGGTTACCAGGCGGCTCGTTCATCTGGCCATAAACCATGGATACTTTTGAATTACCAAAGGTTTCTGTATCGATAACGCCGGCTTCCTGCATTTCGTGGTAAAAGTCATTTCCTTCACGGGTACGCTCTCCAACACCAGCGAAAACTGAAAGGCCGCTATGCTCTGTGGCAATATTGTTAATCAGCTCCATCATGTTCACGGTCTTACCAACACCGGCACCACCGAAAAGTCCAACCTTACCACCCTTGGCGAAAGGGCAAACCAGGTCGATAACCTTGATGCCAGTTTCTAGCAACTCTTCAGAGGCCGCCTGCTCATCATAACTGGGCGCTTTACGGTGAATAGGCATTTTTTCTTTTTCGCCAATTGGCCCGCATTCATCAATGGGGTTGCCCAGAACATCCATAATTCGGCCCAGCGTTTCTTCACCAACAGGAATACTGACCGGAGCGCCGGTATCATCCACGTTCAGTCCGCGGCTCAAGCCTTCAGTTGAGCCCATCGCAATCGTACGGACAACCCCGTCACCAAGCTGCTGCTGAACTTCCAGCGTGATATCTTTATCCGCAACTTTCAGTGCGTCATATACCTGGGGCACGGAATCCCTGGGGAATTCCACGTCGATAACTGCGCCAATAATTTGTACGATTCGACCGCTGCTCATTATTTATTCCTCTTACTAATCTGCTCTTTCTTAACTTAAAAGTTTAATTCGCTAATTTTCAAATCTTTTATTTAGGCGGTTTTAAAGCGCTATGAATGAAGCTAGTTCAAGGCAACAAATTGTGAAAAAGCGGAGTTTACAAAAACGTAAATGAGCATTTTGAACAATTTGTTAACGAAGAAATAGCAAATGTAATAGCTTTAAAACCTTCTAAACTGCGGCTGCGCCGCCAACAATTTCTGACAATTCTTGTGTGATTGCCGCCTGCCTTGCCTTGTTATAAATAAGCTGTAACTCGTTGATAAGCTCTCCGGCATTATCAGTTGCGCTTTTCATTGCAATCATGCGAGCAGCCTGCTCACAGGCATTATTTTCTACTACAGCCTGATAAACCTGGGATTCTATGTAACGAGTCAACAGGCCATCCAGTAACTCCTTTGCATCCGGCTCATATAAATAATCCCAGTGATGCTTCATCTCTTCATTTTCAGCCGGGTTTAAAGGTAGCAGCTGATGAATGCTGGGTGATTGAGTCATGGTATTAATAAATTCATTGCCAACCAGAAACAGTTTGTCAATTTCCTCAGAGGCAAAACTATCCAGCATCACTTTCACCGCACCGATCACATCTTCCGCCGACGGCCTGTCACCAACGTTACGCACTGCAGCAACAACATTACCGCCATAAGAATTAAAAAAGGCCGCACCCTTGGAGCCAACCGTACAGATATCAACTTCAGCACCTTCATCATGCCAGGTTTTCATGGATTTAATCATGGTTTTAAACAGGTTGATGTTCAGGCCTCCACAAAGCCCTCGGTCTGTTGAAACCACAATATAGCCAACCCGCTTAACCTCACGCTCTTCCATATAGTGGTGCTTATATTCAGGTGTGGAGGCTGCAATGTGGCTAACTACCTGGCGTATATTGGTTGCATAGGGTTTGCCCAGCTGCATACGATCCTGCGCCTTGCGCATTTTGCTCGCTGCTACCATTTCCATAGCGCTTGTGATCTTTTGAGTATTTTTAATACTACCGATCTGGTTGCGTATTTCTTTTCCGGCCGCCATTAACGCTTTCCTAAATAATTACCAGGTTTGAGTTTCTAAAAACTTATCCAGCGCTGACTTGAATGTAGCTTCAATATCATCACTGTAATCACCGGACTCATTAATGCTGCTCATCAGGTCAGCATGTTCACTGTTCATATAGGACAGCATGGCTG
>JAYPJO010000034.1:0-8056 GCA_038128465.1 Gammaproteobacteria bacterium | reverse complement strand
TGATGTCGACCTCTTTCAGATAGCCCTCATTAGCGGCATAAAGCACCACACCCATTTCTGCAACTGAAAGTGGCGAATATTGTGGCTGTTTCATCAATTCCGTTACACGCTGTCCATGTTCGAGCTGGGCGCGTGTTGCATCATCCAGGTCCGAAGCAAACTGGGCAAAGGCTGCCAGTTCACGATACTGTGCCAGCGCTAGTCGGATACCGCCGCCCAGTTTTTTAATAATCTTGGTCTGCGCTGCACCGCCGACACGCGATACCGAAATGCCCGCGTTCATTGCCGGACGAATACCCGCATTAAATAATGAGGTTTCCAGGAAGATCTGTCCGTCTGTAATGGAAATTACGTTTGTAGGCACGAAGGCACTCACATCACCAGCCTGAGTTTCAATAATTGGCAGAGCTGTCAGCGAACCGGTCTGGCCTTTCACTTCACCGTTGGTAATTTTTTCAACATGCTCTGCATTAACTCGTGCTGCTCTTTCCAGCAAACGTGAATGCAGATAGAACACATCACCCGGATAGGCTTCGCGGCCAGGTGGTCGACGCAGCAACAATGAAATCTGGCGATACGCCCAGGCCTGCTTGGTCAGGTCATCATAAATAATCAGGGCATCCTGGCCCCGGTCACGATAATACTCACCCATGGTACAGCCTGAATAAGGCGCGATGAATTGCATAGCCGCCGGATCAGACGCACCGGCAGCAACCACAATGGTGTGTTCCATGGCGCCATGTTCTTCCAGTTTCCTTACAACAGAAGCAATCGAAGATTGCTTCTGACCAACTGCCACATAAATACATTTAACGCCTGTGCCTTTCTGGTTAATGATGGCATCAACGGCTACTGCTGTTTTACCTACCTGGCGGTCACCAATAATCAGCTCGCGCTGTCCGCGCCCAATTGGCACCATGGAGTCAATGGCTTTCAGGCCGGTTTGTACAGGCTGGGAAACGGATTGCCTGGCAATTACGCCCGGCGCAACTTTTTCCACAGCATCAGTCTGCTTGGCATTAACGGGACCTTTACCGTCAATAGGGTTGCCAAGAGCATCCACAACACGTCCTTCCAGTTCAGGACCTACCGGTACTTCAAGAATGCGTTTGGTACAGCGACAGGTTTGCCCTTCTGCCAGGCTTTGATAATCACCCAAAACCACAGCTCCGACAGAGTCTCTTTCGAGATTTAAGGCCATGCCATACAGGCCGCCTTCAAACTCGATCATCTCTCCATACATCACGTCGGCAAGACCATGTATACGGATAATACCGTCTGACACGGAAACGATGGTGCCTTCGTTCTGCGCCTGGGCACTTACATCCAGCTTGTCGATTCGCTGTTTTATAATTTCGCTTATTTCTGAAGGATTCAGTTGTTGCATTCTTTTTTCCTCAACCTTTTCCTGGCTGACTGTTCAGCTAGGAACCCATTGCTTCCGCGAGTTTATGTAATTTGCCTCTCACGGAATCATCAATTACCAAATCGCCAGCACGAATAACCATGCCGCCGATTAAATTTTTATCAATCTGGCTGTGTAACTTCACTTCTCTGTTCAATTTAGCCTTTATTGCCTGTGCCAGCCTGGTCTCAGTGTCATCTGCCAGCTCAAATGCTGTGCTGATTTCAACATCCACGGTCTGTTCCTGCTCAGCTTTGAGAATATCAAACAAGCCCGCAATTTCTGGCAACAAGGCCAGCCGTTTATTTTCTGAGAGCACAGCCACAAAGTTCTGCAATTGCAGATTAATCTCATCGCCACAGAGATCTATTACAATCTTTGCCTGCTGTTCACCGGTCAGCGATGGCGAAGACAAAAGCTCTGCGACTTTATCATCGCTGACCACGCCGGCTAACTGTCCCAGCATGTCAGACCACTCCTGCAGACTTCCACTGCTGAGCCCGGCTTCAAAAGCTGCCTTGGCATAAGGTCTAGCAAGTGTTGTTAACTCAGCCATTGTTCCCTATTTTCCCCTACAGGCTTTCTGCCAGTTTTTCAGTGATTTTGGCGTGGGCAGCTTCATCAATTGATGCTTCAAGAATTTTTTCAGCACCGGCAATTGCTATGCTCGCTACCTGTTCCCGCAATTGTTCTTTTGCGCGATTTATTTCCTGTTCAATCTCTGCCTGTGCACCAGTAATCATGCGCTGGCCTTCTTCACGTCCCTGATTTTTAGCATCCTCAACAATCTGAGTAGCTCGCTTGTTAGCTTGGTCAATAATGCTGGCAGCTTGAGCTTTCGCTTCTTTGAGCTCCTCAGCAATTTTTTCCTGAGCCTGTTCAAGGTCTTTGCCTGCTTTATCGGCTGCTTCCAGGCCGTCAGCAATTCTTTTTTGCCTTTCCGCCAATGCAGCAGTCAATGGCGGCCAGACATATTTCATGCAAAACCACACGAAAAATGCAAAGGCAATCATCTGACCTAGCATAGTTGCATTGATATTCACGGTTATACCTCTTGCTTAGCTTACGTTTTCTAGCCGCTGTCTAGTGAGTTTAGCCACCAAGTGCAGCAATGAAAGGGTTAGCAAATGTAAACCACATACCGATCGCCAATCCGATCATTGTAATCGCGTCAATCAAGCCGGCGACCAGAAACATTTTACCTTGTAACATTGGCGCCAGTTCCGGCTGACGAGCGGAGCCTTCCAGCATTTTTCCACCCAGTATTCCGAAACCAATTGCTGTGCCCAATGCGCCCATGCCCAGTACCAGTAATACGCCAAGCACTGTGTTAGCTAAGATTAGCTCCATTTTTTTCCTCCAGTTTTAAAAGGTCTTGCCTATCGTTATAAAAAGTTGCTGTTAAATTATCGTTTTTTATTAGTGGTGCTCACAGGCCTGGCTCAGATACACAATAGTGAGCATCATAAAAATAAAAGCTTGCAAAGGTACGACTAATAAATGGAATGCCGCCCAGACAAAATGGGCTGGCAGCTGAAAAGCCCCGAACAAAGCGATCAACAAAAACACCAGTTCACCGGCATACAGGTTGCCATAGAGCCGTAAGCCCAGCGAGACCGGCTTGGCCAGTAATGTGGGCACTTCAATTAATAAATTAAATGGCAGCATCTTTGGCCCAAAAGGCTGAAAGGCCAGCTCTTTGAGAAAGCCCCCTGTTCCTTTAATTTTGATGCTGTAAAAAATAATTAACAGGAAAATGGAAATAGACATCCCGAGCGTGATGTTTGGGTCTGTAGTGGGAACAACTCGAAAGGCAATTTCAGGGTCCCCACTGATTTTTTGAGCAATCCAGGGGAGTATATCAACTGGTACTAGGTCCATGGTGTTCATCAACAAAACCCAGCAAAAAATGGTTAAAGCCAGTGGTGCGATCAGAGCGCTTTTACCATGGAAAGTGTCTTTTACACTGGTATCGACAAACTCATAAACCCATTCGACAAAATTCTGAAAGCCGCCAGGGACACCTGTGGTGGCATTTTTTGCTGCACGCCTGAAAGCCAAAACGAATATGAGGCCCAAACCAATTGACCACCCCAGCATATCTAGATGAAAAGACCAAAATCCCATCTCTGCGACAGCTTCTTCACCGTGGGCAATACCCCAGTGTCCTTCTGCATCTTTACCAAATGTAAGAAACTGCAGGTGATGCTGTATGTATTCACCCTGGGTTTGAGTATGTTCTGCAGCTTCGTGAGCCAATTCGCCAGCTGATTCAGCCATTTTTAGCGATTTTCCTGTGTTTTAACTGCTTTTCGTTGCATTTAGCGACATTCGGCCGCTTATATATCTGTTCATGTTCTGGTTTTCGCCTTCAGGCCCAACGTAACCGTAGCAATCAAGCCGCTTATCAGAACAATTATATAGCTGATAATTACTGCCAGCTCATTCAGCGGTCTCACACCTGCAAATACCAGGGCAAACATCACCGCCGTTATAATCATTTTGCCGCTTTCTCCAGCATAAAATGACTTTACTACCTGAGGCATTTGCCTTGCCCCGCTGTATCGAAATGCCTTCAGGGCAAAATAAGCGTTTGGCAAGGCGCTTACCAGTCCGCCGAGCAAAACTGAATAAGCTGTAACACTGTCTCTTAGGGCAAAAGCGCTCAGCGCCATTAATAAAGTGGCTATAAACTGAGTAACAATGACCTTGTAAATCGGAGGAGCTTTGAGGTTGGCTACAACAGGTGCAGGCTCTTCTGTCTGGCTCATCCTGGCGTTTAAATGCTTCGGTGTTTTTCGACCGGGCGGATTATAAAGACTTTAAGGGCTTCAGGCAACGTCAAGACAACAATTACTTTATATGATTCAGAATTCCGTCCAGCTGGTCCAGAGAACCATATTTCAGTACGACTTTGCCCTTGCCTTTTGCGGTATGCTGGATCAAAACTTCGGTGCCAAGTTTTTCCGACAGACTATCCTGTAACTGTCTGATATCAGGGTCCAGGGCTTTTTTGCCAGGCTTGATTTCTGCCTGTTTATGCATACGCCTAACCAGCGCTTCTGTCTGGCGTACTGACATGCCTTTGCCAATGACTGTTTTTGCTGCCAGGGTTTGTTTCTCTCCACTCAGGGCCAGTAAAGCTCTGGCATGACCCATTTCCAGATCGCCGTGCTCAAGCGACATGCGCACATCAGGATTCAAGCTCATCAGACGAATCAGGTTAGTAACAGTGGTTCTGGATTTACCAACAGCATCAGCTACTTCCTGCTGGGTTAATTCAAACTCGTCCTGCAAGCGCTTTAATGCGGTAGCTTCTTCAATGGGATTAAGATCCTCACGCTGAATATTTTCGATCAGTGCCATAGCTATGGCTGCATCATCAGGAACATCCTTGATTATCACTGGAATACTATCCAGACCAGCCATCTGGCTGGCTCGCCAGCGACGTTCACCAGCAATGATTTCATATTTGTTGCTGCTGACAGGGCGAACCACTATTGGCTGCATAAGCCCCTGTGCCTTAATGGATGCTGCAAGATCTTCAAGAGCTTCTGTGCGCATATCCAGTCGGGGCTGATATTTCCCTGCCTGGATCAGTTCTATCGGCAGTTTTCTTAAGTCCTGGTTTAACTCAGAAGAAAAATCTGGCGCTGTGGAAACAGCATTATGATCACTCTCAGAGGCCTCCCCTGCTGATTCAGATGCCAATTTATTCTGCTTATTTTGTGATCCGAGCAAGGCATCCAGCCCACGTCCCAAACCTCTTTTCTTAAGGGCCATAATTATCTCTTTTAAGTACTCTTGTGTAGTTCTTCATTGGCGTACTGGCGCAGAATCTCTCCAGCCAAAGCTATGTAAGCGAGCGCTCCCCGTGAAGCTTTATCATATGCCATCACCGGTAAGCCATAACTTGGTGCTTCCGCCAAGCGGATATTACGGGGTATTACCGTACGATATACCTTGTCGCCAAAATAATCCTTTAACTGCTCCGATACATCCAGAGTCAGTCGGTTTCTGGGATCATACATGGTACGCAAAATACCTTCTATCTCAAAAGCTGGGTTATAACGCTCAGCGATGGCCTGAATAGTTTCACTCAGGGCTGTTAATCCTTCCAGTGCATAATATTCACACTGCATGGGTATCAGGACGCTATCTGCAGCGACCAGTGCATTCACGGTCAGCATGTTTAAAGACGGCGGGCAGTCAATCAGGATAAATGCAAACTGATTTTTATTATCCTGAAGTATTTTCCTCAAAACCTGTTCCTTATCATCTCTTGCCAACAAGGCTACCTCTGCAGCTGTGAGGTCTGCATTGGCCGGCAATATTTCAAAGCCTGCTTCATCTGCATAGGTAACAACATCGGAAAATTCTGCCTCACCGGTCAGCAGATCGTAAATGGAACATTCCAGTTCTGTCTTTTCAATACCGCTCCCCATGGTGGCATTGCCCTGAGGATCCAGATCAATCAACAAAACGTTGCGCCCTGCCCTTCCCAGAGAGGCTGCTAAATTTACGGTAGTTGTGGTTTTTCCAACACCGCCCTTCTGGTTAGCAATTGCAATAATTCTTGTCATGCTGGTAAGTATTATCTGACCCTGGTTAATTCAAGCAGATGTCGGGTTCCCGATTCGCCGGGTATTTTCAGCTCATGGCTCTCTTGAAGTTTAAAATCATCTGGCAGGTCATTCAATTCCTGTTCCGGAAAGATCCCTTTCATTGCCAGCAGCTTACTGCGTTCACCAAGTAAATGTCGAGTTTGTGCAATAAATTGCGCCAGGGATGAGTATGCCCTGCTTACTACAATATCCACTTTTTTTTTCTGTTTGTAATTCTCAATTCTTGCCTGGATAACCTTTGTATTATTTATTGCCAGTTCCGCGCAAACCTGGAAAAGAAAGCGGGTTTTTTTGCCATTACTATCCAGTAGACTGACATCACATTCAGGTTTACAAATTGCCAGCGGTATTCCGGGTAAACCCGCACCAGTCCCAACGTCCAGCACCTGTCCGGCTGGCAAATAAGGTAAAACACTTAAGCTATCCAGTATATGAATAACCAGCATGCGGGCTGGATCTTTGATTCCGGACAAATTGTAAACCTGGTTCCATTTGACCAGTTGTTCCAGGTAAGCAATCAAAAGATCTTGCTGTTGCTCACTGACTGTTAATGCCAGCTGTTTGATGCCTTCAGTCAGCTCTGCACGTAATTGTGTTTTTTGTGCCTCTGAAAAATCGTTCATTAGGCCGACTGAGTAATTTGATCCTGAACGCTGTCTGGTTTGCTTGCTGACTGGTGCTTTTTTAAATAGATAAGCAATAATGAAATAGCTGCCGGTGTTACTCCTGGAATTCTGGTAGCTCTGCCAATTGTTTCAGGTCTGGTTGCGGATAGTTTTTGCTTTAATTCATTAGATAGACCTGGAATTTCACTATAATCAAAATCGTCTGGAAGTTTGGCGCTTTCCTGTTTTTTCAGTTTTTCTATCTCTTCCTGTTGGCGGTTAATATAGCCCTGATATTTAACAGCTATTTCAACCTGTTCACTGACTTCTTCAGATGGATGTTCATCTAACAAACCCTGTTCAATACAGGCCTGATTGATATTACCTACAGAAATACCTGGTCTGGCCAGAATTTCTGCCAATGTATATTCGCGTCCTAAAGGTTTTTCAAGATACAAATTGAGTTTTTGCGCCAGTTCGGAATCTGCCTGCACCCAGGTTTTTCTCAAGTATTGTTCCTGTATAGCAATTGCTTCGCGTTTTTCAGAAAATGCCTGCCAGCGCCGATCATCAACCAGACCAAGTTTTCTGCCTGTTTCTGTCAAGCGTAAGTCTGCATTATCCTGCCTTAGCATCAGGCGATATTCTGCGCGTGATGTAAACATCCGATAAGGCTCCTGTGTTCCCTGCGAAACCAGATCATCAACCAATACGCCGAGGTAAGCCTCATCTCTACCTGGACACCAGTAATCCTTACCCTGTGCTGCAAGTGCAGCATTCACGCCAGCCAGCAGTCCCTGCGCCCCAGCTTCTTCATAACCAGTGGTTCCGTTTATCTGACCGGCAAAATACAGGCCTTCGATGAATTTCGTTTCCAGCGAATACTTCAAATCTCTGGGATCGAAGTAATCATACTCAATGGCATAACCAGGCCTGATAATATGCGCATTTTCAAAACCTTTTATCTCGGCAATAAGTCGCTTTTGCACGTCGAAAGGTAAACTGGTTGAAATACCATTAGGATATAGTTCATGAGTATTAAGGCCTTCCGGCTCTACGAAAATCTGGTGGCTGCTACGATCCGAAAACCGTACTACTTTATCTTCAATGGATGGGCAGTATCTGGGTCCGATACCTTCAATTTCTCCACTATACATGGGTGAATATTTCAGACCTGCTCTGATGATGTCATGACAGTGCTCATTGGTGGCTGTAATATAACAGCTCACCTGCCTGGGGTGATCAGCCACCTTACCCAAATAAGACATCACTGGCAGAGGTTTATCCCCTGGCTGTTCCTGCATCAGATCAAAATTTACGGTACGTGAATCAATTCTTGGTGGTGTTCCGGTTTTCAGGCGTCCAACCCTGAAAGGTAATTCACGCAAGCGGCTGGCCAGAGCAATTGATGGTTGGTCACC
>JAYPJO010000033.1:7108-13728 GCA_038128465.1 Gammaproteobacteria bacterium | reverse complement strand
TTGCCCTTACCAGGGGCTGATAACATGACCTTGCTGACACCCTTGGACTTCAGGTGCAGAGACAGTCCTTCTACATCACGCCACTTACCCGTGTTATCAATAATCAGGGCATCAGAAATGCCATACTCTGTGTAATCAAGTTTGTCTGGACCATCCGAGTATATAAATGGAATCACATTACCATTTGCAATAATCTGACTGTTTTCCTCATCAACTCTGATTGTCCCTTCAAACGGTCCATGCACAGAATCATTGCGCAGCAGATTCACCCGTTTTTCCAGATCATTTTTCCCTGTGTTGCGCACGACAATTGCCCGCAAGCGCATGACCTGACGATTTCCTGCCTGTTCAATAAAGAGGCGGGTTAACAAACGTCCTATGCGTCCGAAACCATAAAGCACGATATCCGTTGGTTTCTCAATGGGTTTGTAATCGACATCGATCAGATGCGCCAGTTCCTGTCGTACATATTTATCTATATCAGGAGCTTCATCCGAGCTTTCAGCAAGCTCCATGTATTTGACTGTCAACTTGCCCAGATCTATCAGACTGGGGCTCAGATTTAGTTTGCACATGGCCGCCAGAATAGGATGACTTTCAAATTCTGAGAGTTCATTACGTGCCACCTGTCGCACGCGTCGATGATGCTGCATGATGGAAACTGTTGAGCGTTTATTCAAGGTTCGCCCGTATAGAAAAGTCTGCACGCCCTTTTCATATTCGAGCATACCGATTAGGGGAATCATTTGCCGGGTTAATGCTTCCCGATCTTTCCAGTCGCCAAAATAATCATCTACACTTGGTCTTGTCACAACTTCACCCTGTTTTCTGCTTTATTGATTTAATAGATCATTTTTGAAGGCGCGTATTATCTTAGCTCAGCTTAGATATGTCCACGCTAAAGGAAGAATATAAGCTGAATTTATGCCATGATAGCGGCCTTTTTGATCGCAATGCCGAATTTTTCAACAGTACCGTGACAGAGTTTACAATTTTCTCCCCGCCTTTAAGCGAAATATCCCGGACCCCGGGCTCAAAACAGAACTGGAATGGATTCAGTGGTTCTGCCGCCGCCCTGAGTATTGCCAATTGCGCCCGCCAACACCCGGGTCTGATCTTAGTGTTGACTGAAAACAATCTGCAGGCTCAGCGTCTTAAATCTGAGCTGGATTTTTTCTGTGCTGAAGACAGGCAACTCGAATCCTTCTTTCTGGAAGAATTCCCGGATTGGGAAACCTTACCCTATGATAATTTTTCACCACATCAGGATATCGTGTCATTGCGCCTGGAAGTTTTAACCCGGCTGAAATCAATTAGTAAGGGCATACTTATAGGGTCCATCAACACAGCATTACACAGATTAATACCCGCCTCCTATCTGGATGGCCGCAGTATGAATTTTGCCGTCGGAGACAGTATTGAGCTTGGAAGTTTGAGGTTGCAGTTGGAAAATGCCGGTTATCGTAATGTTGATGCTGTTTTTGAGCATGGTGAATTTGCCTTGCGCGGATCCATCATTGATATTTTTCCAATGGGCTCACATAGCCCGTATCGGATAGAACTGTTTGATGATGAAATTGAAAGTCTCAGAAGCTTTGACCCGGATACTCAGATATCCCGTGACCGTATAGACCTTATCGAATTGCTACCTGGTAAGGAATATCCCCTTGATCAGAGTGGAATAGAAGTATTCCGGCAGAAATTCAGGGAAGTTTTCGATATAGATTTGCGAAGTTGCCCAATCTACCAGGATGTCAGCCAGGGTATAGCGACAGCAGGTATAGAATACTATCTTCCATTGTTTTTTGATGAGCTTGCCACTCTATTCGATTATTTGCCAGCTAATACACTCATCATAAATCATGGGGCAGTGCAACTAGGTGCTGAACATTTCTGGCGTGAACTAAACAGCCGCTATGAAGAAAGGCGTTTTGATCAGCAGCGTCCGCTGCTACCGCCGAAAAACATATTCATTCCCCTGAATGACTTTTTTGCTGCAACTAATAATTACCCCCAAATCAAATTAAACAATTCCGGCCAGAAAAAACATTTTCAACTCAAAACCGGCGACTTCCCTAAACTTGAAATCAACCATAAACTGGATAATCCGCTACAAGCACTGCAGAATTTTCTTATTCAGAATGAGCATATCCCGGTGTTGTTCTGTACTGATTCAGCCGGACGCCGGGAAACCCTGCTGGACTTGCTGAAGAACATCCAACAGTACCCGAACGTGGTGAGCAGCTGGGAAAGCTTTATACAGCAAAGGCCAAAACTGGCTATTACGATTGCGCCACTTGAAATTGGTTTCTGGCTGTTTCAACCCGAATTGATCGTCATCACGGAGAGCCAGTTATTCCATCATCATGTCAGTCAACAGCGACGACGCGGAAAACTTCAGGACAATACTGATTTTATTGTCAAAAGTCTGACTGAACTCAACGTGGGTGATCCGGTTGTACATATTGACCATGGTGTTGGACGCTATCAGGGATTGCAGAATTTTGATGTTGAAGGCCAGCAAACCGAATTTCTGTTACTGGAATATGCTGACCAGGCCAAACTTTATGTGCCGGTATCCTCACTGCATCTCATTAATCGATACAGTGGCGCAGATATTGATCATGCTCCCTTACACAAACTTGGCAGTGACCAGTGGATAAAAGCCCGGCGTAAGGCAGCAGAAAAAGTTGTCGACGTAGCCGCTGAATTACTGGATATCTATGCCCGTCGTGAAGCCAAACAGGGGCAGTTGTTTAAATTACCGGCGCAAGATTATCAGTTATTCAAAAACAGCTTTCCTTTTGAGGAAACAGAAGATCAGGTAGATACCATTGCAGCGGTTATAGACGATATGACTTCAACAAAGGCAATGGACAGGCTAATTTGTGGTGATGTCGGATTTGGCAAGACTGAGGTGGCTTTGCGTGCTGCATTCATTGCAGTTCACAATCATATGCAGGTAGCAATCCTGGTACCAACTACATTACTGGCACAGCAGCATTTTGAAAATTTTAAAGACCGCTTTGCTGACTGGCCGGTAAAAATTGCCCTGATGTCACGCTTTGTCTCTAAAGATGGGATGGATAATAATCTTGCTGAAATTGCAGATGGCCGGATAGATATCGTTATCGGAACTCATAAATTGTTACAGCCTGAGGTTAAATATAAAAACCTTGGACTGCTGATTATTGATGAGGAACATCGCTTTGGTGTCCGCCAGAAAGAAAAATTAAAAGCCCTACGTGCAGATGTCGACATCCTGACACTCACAGCAACCCCTATTCCGCGCACACTGAATATGGCCATGTCCGGCATGCGTGATTTGTCTATAATCGCCAGCCCTCCGGCCCGCCGCCTTTCAATAAAGACCTTTGTCAGACAGTCTGATCCCGCTCTGATCAAGGAAGCCGTTTTACGGGAAATCCTGCGCGGAGGACAGGTATTTTTTCTGCATAACGAAGTAAAAACCATCGCCAAAGCTACTGATGAACTTCGCCAGTTAATACCGGAAGCACGGGTTAGCATTGCTCATGGACAGTTAAGAGAAAGTGAACTGGAACGAGTAATGTCCGACTTCTATCATAAACACTTTAATGTGCTGGTTTGTTCAACCATTATTGAAACCGGCATAGATATCCCAAACGCCAACACTATTATTATCGAACGGGCTGATAAATTTGGCTTGGCCCAGTTACATCAGCTTAGGGGGCGTGTTGGCCGTTCCCACCATCAGGCCTATGCCTACATGTTAACGCCTCATCCTAAATCCATGAGCAGGGATGCACTGAAACGTATTGAAGCCATTGCTTCTGCAGACACTCTGGGCGCCGGTTTCACTCTCGCCAGCCATGACCTGGAAATTCGCGGCGCTGGTGAATTACTGGGCGACGAGCAAAGTGGTCATATCCAGACTATCGGCTTTTCGTTGTACAGTGAAATGCTCGAGCAAACCATCAAACTGATGAAAGCGGGTAAGCAACTGAATATTGATAAACCCTTGCAGGAAAGTACTGAAATCAACCTGCGCATCCCCGCGTTGATCCCGGATGACTATCTGCACGATGTCCATTTACGTTTGTTGATGTATAAACGTATCGCTAATGCACTTTCTAATGCTGAACTACGGGAACTGAAATTTGAAATGATAGATCGTTTTGGTCTTTTGCCTGAAATCGTGAATTTTCTTTTTGCTGTCACGGAATTGAAACTTGAGGCTGAAAAACTGGGTATTGGCAAAATTGAAGCCAATGTAAAAACAGGTAAAATGCATTTTAAAAGCGACACTAGGGTTGACCCCTACCTGCTGGTTAATCTTGTTCAGGAACAGACCGGCGTGTACAGTCTAAGTGGTGGTAATGAGCTTAAATTCAGTCATGATCAGACCGATCCTCATGACCGCCTAGAGTTTGTGAGAAACACACTGAGCTTATTAACAAAGGCTGCCTGAATGACGAACAAGAACTTTCTTACCAATTGCTCACTATCCCTGTTTTCCCTGGGTATGATTCAGCATAGCGCTGCCCAGACCTTCAGTTATGATGGTAATCGTTGGTATGAAATCGAAGTCAGTATTTTTACCAACCAGTATACGAATACTGATTATCCAGAATTATTTCTACCAGAACAGGTAGAGCTCTTTTATCCTGAACCTTATCTGAAGTTGACTCCTGCACTTAGTGACTACTATGTCGATTTTGCCGCCATAACACAAAGTCGCTTGGCAGGCAGTGCCGGCTCTGTGTCGGAGACTGTCGTTTCAACACAAGAACAATTCATTGGTCCCGAATTCAGGGAAGAAAACACGGAATTCAGATTAATTGACAAAAGTCGTGATCCTTTTATAGCGCTTAATGAAGATGAGCACGAGTTTACCCGCTTTAATCGCAATATTGATTCAAGTCCAGAACATAGAATCCTCTATCATGCGGTCTGGCGACAGCCAGTACTGAATAAAGTGCAGGCCAGGGCTATCCTGATTAGCGGCGGGGATCATTTCGATGCACATTCCGAACTCGAAGGTAGCCTGACAATCAGCTATAACATTAATCGTGTTGATGTCGATGCGCGACTCTGGCGCAACAGCTTCAATATTGTCAGCGATATTGAATGGAATGTTCCCCTACAACCTTTGGCTGAATTTACTGATTTTTCAGAAGATACTGACAGTTTTGGTCTGGTAATAAATCAGGTTTACCCCATGGTGGAAACGCGGCAGATGATCAGTAATGAATTACACTATCTGGATCATCCTGCACTGGGCATGTTAATCGAAGTCAGACCCTATGAACTGCCACCACTATTTGATTTCTCACTGGACTGACAGTGAGAGCAGTTAGGGTAGTGAAGGAAAGGTCATTAAACCAACAGCTTTATTGCCTCGGCCAATAAAACCCGGACATCCTGCAATCCTGCACTTAATACATTTTTTATTTTTTCTATCGTGATTATTTCATCACTCAACCCTGCTCCAGGGTTAACTACTAATGTTATTGCAGCATAGGCAATACCTAGTTCTCTGGCCAGAACAGCCTCAGGCATACCGGTCATACCGACAACATCACAGCCATCCTGTTTCAGCTTCCTTATTTCAGCAGCAGTTTCCAATCTCGGTCCCTGTGTACAGCCAAAACAGGCTTGAGGAAACACCGACAGGTTTACTGTAGAAGCACTTTGAATGAGACTCTCTCGTAATTCAGCGTCATACGGAAATGTAAAATCAACATGGTCATGCAGGGAATCAAGACCATCAAAAAAACTGTGTTCACGTCCCCAAGTATAATCAATTAACTGATCTGGAATGACCAATGAGCCTGCTTGCATATCAGGATGAATACCACCGACGGCATTAACTGCCAGTATTTTATTTACACCGGCCTGTCTGAGAGCCCAGATATTGGCGCGATAATTTATTTTATGTGGCGGAATCTCATGACCTCGGCCATGCCGTGGAATAAAATAAACTCCATGCTCATTTAACTCATCCTGAGTCAGGCGAATACTTTCATCGGCGTATGGCGTGGCTATTTCCTGCACACGAGACTTATCTGCAGAAGAAACGGTAGGTTCGGAATGTAACTGATAAAAGCCGCTGCCACCTATGATGGCAATGTCTGGTGTCGTACTCACAATGAATTAACGGTAGTAAGCATTTTCCTGGTTACTGTGATCAGTAATATCCCTGACAGCTGTTAATTCAGGAATCTGATCTTTCAGGGTTTTTTCTACCCCATCTTTCAGGGTCACATCTATCATGCCGCAACCCTGACAACCTCCGCCAAACTGCAAGACGGCAATGTTTTCATCTGTGAGTTCTTCTAGAGTTACGAAGCCACCATGACTTTGCAAGCCCGGATTGATTTCGTTGTATAGAATGTAATTGATTCGATCCTGCAAAGAACTGTCTTCGGTAATTTTAGGCATTCGAGAATTGGGCGCCTTGATAGTAAGCTGACCGCCCATGCTGTCTTTGGCAAAATCTACAACCGCCTCTTCCAGGTAAACTTTGCTTTTCCCTTCAATAAAAGCTTTGAAGCCATCATACTCAAAGGCTTCATCACCCTCCTGCTCTTCACCCGGTCGGCAGAAAGCAATACAGGTTTCTGCTTTGGGAGTACCAC
>JAYPJO010000033.1:5302-7098 GCA_038128465.1 Gammaproteobacteria bacterium | reverse complement strand
TGGCTATACCTTCACAATCCTGTTTTTCCAGGAGTTCTCGAAGATAATTTTGTCCTGATACTGTAATCTCTATCATGATATGTGACTTCCAATAGCTCTCGTTAAGCTGCTTTTCAATATTTCTAACTGGAATACTGCTACTGCAATACTATATAGGGCCAATCCTTCATGAATCAAGCGCCTATATAATTCGCTTGATAAAACTGAACATTAAACAAAACAATGTTACGCTTCTGGTAAATAAAACCTATTAAAGTACAAGGCGCTGATACATTGGCGTACCGGCCTGTGTTTGTGTATTATCGCGCCCTTCAATTCTAACAGCTTGAATTATGTATATATACGACGACTACGACCATCAGATGCTGGAAGAACGCATTACCCAGTACCGTGATCAAACCCGGCGTTATCTTGATGGCCAATTAACAGACGAGCAGTTCCTGCCACTAAGACTGCAAAATGGTCTTTATATCCAGCGTCTGGCACCGATGATACGAATAGCTGTGCCTTATGGGCTGCTTTCAGCAACACAATTACGAAAACTTGCATCCATTGCCAGGGATTACGATAAAGGCTACGCGCATCTTTCAACCCGTCAAAATATTCAATACAACTGGCCCAGACTGGAACAGGTCCCTGATTTACTGGCTGAACTGGCTGAAGTCAGTATGCATGCCATTCAGACCAGCGGCAACTGCATAAGAAATACTACTACAGATCAATTTGCCGGCTCGGCACCAAATGAAATTGAGGACAGCCGCCCATGGTGTGAAATTATCCGACAGTGGTCGACATTCCACCCGGAATTTGCCTATCTTCCCAGAAAATTCAAAATTGCCGTGTGCGGAACCGAGATTGATCAGGCAGCCACTCAGGTTCACGATATTGGACTGTATCTGCTGAAAAATGACTATGGCGAAGTTGGCTTCAGAGTTTTAGTCGGGGGCGGCCTGGGACGAACGCCGATGATTGGACAGGTCATTCGGGACTTTTTGCCCTGGCAGCACTTGCTGACCTATCTCGATGCCATTATGCGCGTTTATAACATGGAGGGACGTCGTGATAATAAGTACAAGGCGCGTATCAAAATACTGGTCAAGGAACTGGGTATAGATATATTCCGGGAAAAAGTCGAAGCACAATGGCAGCACAGTAAAGATGGCGAAGCTACGCTCACTGAAGCAGAACTAGCCCGTTGCAAAAGCTACTTCACCAGTCCTGCTTATGAAGCTTTACCTGCCGAAGATGATGATACAAAAGCTGCCCTGCAATCGGACTTACTATTCCGGCAGTGGTTTGATCGTAATGTTGCCTCTCACAAACAAAGCGGTTATTGCATTCTAACTTTATGTTTGAAAGAAACCGGGATAGCCCCAGGCGACATTACTGACCGTCAAATGGAATTTGTAGCCGATCTGGCAGAACGCTACAGTTTCTCTGAAGTGCGTATTACCCATGAGCAGAATTTGACCCTGGCTGATGTCCGCATAAAAGATCTGTATGAAATATATCAGGCCTGTAAAACAGAAAACCTGGTTACACCATACTTGGGATTATTGAATGATATGGTGTGTTGCCCCGGTGGAGATTTTTGTTCTCTGGCCAATGCTAAATCCATCCCTGTTGCTGAAGCCATCCAGCGGCGTTTTGATGATGTTGATCGCCTCAATGAAATTGGCGATATTACACTTAATATTTCAGGCTGTATGAATGCATGTGGGCATCATCATGTTGGCAACATTGGCATCATCGGTGTTGATAAGAAAGGGGAAGAGTTTTACCAGGTTGCCCTGGGT
>JAYPJO010000033.1:0-5292 GCA_038128465.1 Gammaproteobacteria bacterium | reverse complement strand
CTTTTGCACAGGATGAAATTCCGGAAGTCATTGAAAAAATCGTTGACCTGTATCTCACTGAACGTAAAAGTGATGAAAAGTTTATCAATACATTTGAGCGTTTAGGTATTCAGAGATTTAAGGAAAAAGTGTATGCCAAAGCTGATTAAGAGCGGGAAACTGGCTCAGGACGACTGGCGCCTAGCAGATAAGGAATCTGAATTTTCTGAACTGGACTTATCCGGCACCATCAAAAATATCGTCCCACTTAAATTGTGGCTGGAAAACAAAGAAGCACTTGGACAGAACTTCCTAAACATAGCAGTCTGGCTGGACAGTGACGAAAGCCCGGAAGAGCTGGGAGAAAATGCTAACAATTTTTCGCTGATTGCACTTAATTTCCCGGTTTTTCGTGATGGGAGATCCTTTTCTCATGCTGCAATATTACGCCAACAATTAAATTATCAGGGCGAACTTCGCGCTATCGGAGATGTGCGCAGGGACCAGGCGTCGTATATGCTAAGCTGTGGTTTTGATAGTTTTAATATTCCGGATGATGTTGATACCGATGAGTTTTTAGCTGGCCTGCATGATTTTTCTGAAAATTATCAGAGCACAAGCATCAGGTCTGAGCCGCTTTTTCGACGACGCTAGGTTTTTTACTTCTCACCCGCTATATTCACCGCTCAGAAACTACCCAATGTGATCATGTGGTGATTTATGCAGCCATTTCAACAGACTGCTATCAAGGGCTGTTTCGACGGCCTTACTTAAGCGCTCACTAAGGTTGGGCTTCTTCTCATAGGCGACCAGATAGACATCACCCTCTTTACAGGCTTCTACGATATATTCATCACTGGTTTTTATTTCATCGATCAGTTTTTGCTCCAGCGCTTTTGAACCTAACCAGACTTCTCCGGTAGCAACTTTATCTATATCCAGTAGCGGGCGATTTTCTTTGACAAAATTCTTGAATATATCGTGGGTTTCCTGGATTTCCTCGGTGACTTTCTCCCGACCTTTGTCTGTATTCTCACCAAATATTGTCAGAGTCCTTTTATACTCACCGGCTGTGATCATTTCATAATCTACATTTTTTTCTTTCAGAAGACGATTGAAATTTGGTAGTTGCATTAACACGCCTATCGAACCCAGATAGGCAAATGGTGCAGCGATAATTTTACTGCCTAGACAGGCCATCATATAACCACCACTGGCGGCAACCTTGTCGACACAAATCGTCAAGGGAATATTTAATTTTCTTATTCTAGCCAGTTGCGAAGCTGCCAGACCATAGGCATGTACCATTCCACCCGGGCTTTCCAGTCTGACAACAACCTCATCCTGCACCCCGTTTCCAACGCCATCACTGCCTGCTTCCTGTTTGTATCGGATAATGCTGAGAATTGCGGTGACAACTTTACGCATATTCTCCACCTGAGAAGCACGCGTATCACCTTTAAAATCAAATACAAAATAACGTTTTTTATCCTGGCTGGTTTTATCTTTTTTCTTCTTTTTCTCAGCTTTTTTGTGAGCCTTTTTTTCCTGCTTTAAACTTTCTTCATCTTCAACCACATCTTTGATTTGTCCAGCAAGATCATCTAACTCTCGGTTCAGATGTGTCACCGTTATGGACCCTTTATGTTCTTTCCTTGTTTTTGTTGCTGCAGCTGCAGCTGTTACCAGCACGACAATTACAGCAACAGTAAAAGTCAGGGTTTTGGCAAGGAACATGCCATATTCAGTAATAAATTCCACAGATACCTCTAGCTAATCTCAATAGTTAATCTCAATGCACATACATTCAATAGCACTCAGCTCTCATCTGTATTTTGCCAGAGTACATGCCCGGCACTTTCCCGGATACTCTGTAATCGAGAGTCATGTGCAGCCTGTTCTTCATCATTTGCCTTGATAACCCTGAGTGCCGGTCTATTTTTATCCAGTTTTTTTACACTCGTTTTACCTGCACCTTCTGCAGCCCCATCCTGACCCAGCGCAAAACTTGACTGTCCACCTGTCATGCTCAGATAAACATCTGCCAGGATTTCAGCATCCAGCAAAGCCCCGTGTAATTCACGTTGAGTATTATCAACAAAATAGCGCTTACACAGGGCGTCCAGATTATTTTTTTGTCCCGGATGTTTTTTTCTGGCCATCGCTAGGGTATCCAGAACCGTACAATATTCTTCCATGGCTTTGTAAGAACGATTCAGGTCAGATAATTCTGTATCCAGGAAGCCAATATCAAAAGGAGCATTGTGAATGATCAGCTCAGCACCTTTTACAAAGTCGATAAAAGTATCAGCGATATCTGAAAACAGTGGCTTATCAGACAGGAAGTCATTGCTGATGCCATGAACTTCCAGGGCACCAGCATCAATTTCTCGTTGTGGATTGATATAGATATGCAGGTTATTGCCGGTTAAACGACGGTTTATCAATTCAACACAGCCTATTTCAATTATCCGATGTCCCTGGCTGGGTTCCAGCCCGGTTGTTTCTGTATCCAGTACTATTTGCCTCAAAGCTCGTCTATTCCTTTGTTTGCCAACTGATCTGCAGTCTCATTGCCGGGATCACCGCTGTGCCCCTTTACCCAGTGCCAGTTAATTTTATGTTCTGAATCATTTACCAGTGAATCGAGCTGCTGCCACAGATCGACATTTTGCACTGGTTTCTTGCTGGCTGTTAACCAGTTTCTTTTTTTCCAGTTTTCCAACCATTCGGTAATTCCCTGTATAACATATTTAGAATCTGTGTACAGTTCAATCTGGCAGGGAAATTTTAATGCAGCCAGTGCTTTAATAACGGCTGTAAGTTCCATTCGGTTATTGGTTGTCGGGTCTTCACCGCCATGCATGGTACGCTGGTTGTCACCATATTCCAGCAAAACGCCCCATCCCCCAGGTCCCGGATTGCCACGACAGGCTCCGTCCGTGTATATCCTTACCTGCTTGCTCATCTTATCAGTAGTTCCTTAATTCCTGAGTAATGCAGCACTAATGCAGTGTCTTATTATGAGGCTGATTTGGAGCAATACTGACGTTATCACCAATAACCAATCCCTTAGTATTTTTAGGAATCGCTTTCCATGGTTCACGGATTGGCGTCATAGGTAGAGCCTGTTTTTTAGCAGAAATTACATATATTGCACCGGTTGGCCAATTTAAACGGCGCGCCATTTTATCCATCATAGATGAATATTTAATCAAACCTGGGCTGTTTATTGGCAGGGAGTACAACCCAAACTGAACCTGTTCAACTCTATAGTCCAGCAGATTAAGCCAGTCAGTCAGGCGCCTGCTGGAAAGCAGATTGGACTGCCAGGGACGACGACCTGTCTTCCTTGACAGTTTATGACGTGCTCCCCAGGTGCTGTAAGGATTAAAAGCGACAATCAAAACATCACCCCCAGCTATTAACACCCTATCAACTTCCCTTAATAACTGATGCGGATCTTTTGAATAATCCAGCGCATGATGCAAGACAACCATATCAACCGATTCAGTCGCCAGCGGAATAGCCTCAGTCTGGGCGACCAAGTCGCCATGCTTTACCTGTGTAGAAGGAGACAGACAGAATTTGTGACCAATCGGGCTTTCCTCATACATTGCCAAATCAGCACAACCCAGTTGCAGCAGGTGATAACCAAAACGTCGATTAATCATACTCTCCAGCAATGAATTTTCTGCTTTAATCAGACAATCACCCAGAGGAGTCTGCAACCACTGCGTCATGGCAGAGTAATTCTCGCTATCAAGGTGTTTTTCGTTACTCATGCAGGCATGATACCCTATAAACAAATCTGTCTAAAATTAAATACTTTTGTAATGCTAGAAATAAAACCAATCAAAGCATTTGCCGATAACTACCTCTGGTTGTTCAAACAGAATAATTCAACTGAAGCGTGCATTGTCGATCCCGGTGATGCAACACCAGTACTGGCTTATTTGCAGCAAGAAAATTTAAACCTGTCAGCCATTTTGCTGACTCACCACCATGCTGATCATATCGGCGGCGTTAATGAACTGCTCACACATTATAATGTCCCGGTTTTCGGTCCGGACTCGGCTGCTATATCACAGGTTACGGAAAAATTATACGAGGGGGATAGTATTACTCTTGCAGGTACTAACTTTTCCGTGCTGGAAATTCCGGGACATACCCTGGATCATATTGCTTATTACGCCAGCGCACCGGAAGATGGCAATCCCGTGTTGTTTTGTGGTGATACCCTCTTTGCAGGTGGTTGTGGCAGGGTTTTTGAAGGCAACCCGGCTATGATGTACCAGTCTCTGCAAAAACTGGCGAACCTGGCACCTGCAACTGAAATTTATTGCGCTCATGAATATACCCTGGGCAATCTGGCATTTGCGCAGACTGTAAGCCCTGAGTATGAACCTTTGCTACGTCGTATAGAGCTCGAAACGCTTAAACGCAGTAAGGATCTGCCAACACTTCCCAGCAATATCGAACAAGAGTTACTGACTAACCCCTTTTTAAGATGTATGGATACTTCTATTCAGGAACAGTTTTCAAATCAGCAGCCAGTGGAAGTATTTGCCGCTTTAAGGGAATGGAAAGACAGGTTTTAAACCCGGGCTATTAAGCTTGGCATTTAACCTACACCTAGCAGTGATTTACCCGGAATAGCCTGCAGTAATTGCTGCGTGTAGGTTTGCTGTGGATCAGAAAATATCTGGTGAACCTGCCCTTCTTCTACCAGTTTTCCGTCTTTCATTACCAGGACGCGATCTGAAAGATAGCGAACCACACCCAGGTCATGTGAGATGAACAACATGGTCAGGTTAAACTCATCTACCAGATTAAGCAGGAGCTTCAGTATCTGAGCCTGGATCGTTACATCAAGAGCTGATACCGGTTCGTCTGCAACAATAAATGAGGGTTTGCAGGCAATAGCCCTGCCGATCGCAATACGCTGCCTCTGCCCTCCGGAAAATTCATGCGGGTATCGCAGGATACTTTCACGCGACAGACCAACGGCATCCATCAGGGAAAATATTTCCTGATCGAGATTTTTCCTGGTCACTATTTTATGCAGTAACAAAGGTTCAGCCAGTGTGTCGTATACCGACATTCGAGGGTTTAGGCTGGCATATGGATCCTGGAAAATCATCTGCATTTGCCGGCGTAGTGGCTTCATCTCTGCCATGGAGTAATTGCTGATATCCTGACCATCAAAGATGATTTGTCCGGAATTTATATTCACCAAGCGTAACATTGCCCGTCCAGTCGTAGATTTTCCTGACCCGGATTCACCAACCAGACCCAAAATTTCATGCTTGT
>JAYPJO010000032.1:4069-14156 GCA_038128465.1 Gammaproteobacteria bacterium | reverse complement strand
GTTATCACTCGCTTATTCGAAATACCTGTTCAATAACCATGTTAAGTGGCAGCGAAAAAATCAATGTGGTATCTCCCGAAGCAAGTGCCGAGTTAGATTGCAGGATTCTACCTGATCAGGACGCTGGAGAATTTCTGGCTGGTATCAGGGAGCGCGTTGCAGATGAGCAGATTGAAATAGAAGAAATCATGTTGTTCAGTGCGGCGGAAACCAGCTCTGATACTGATCTTTATCAGTTGATGACCAGGGTGATCGAGGAGCGCTATGCCTCAGTAAATATTGTGCCCTCAGCAATGACTGGTTTCACAGACAGTCACTTTTTTCGTGACCTGGGCATAGTCAGTTATGGATTTGATCCGGTGATTTTCCCTGATGGTGTGATTGCCAATGTTCATGGTAATAATGAACGCATACCCCTGGAATCATTTAATCAGGGTGTGCAGTTAACAATAGATGTTGTCAGAGAATTTGTTGAGGATTAGGTACTACAATCTTCAATGTTCGGATAAAATAACTCTAATACAATGAAAATAATTGTCATTGGCTCTGGTTTGATGGGAGTGGCTTCGGCTTATTACTTGTCACAGCAGGGTCATGAAGTCCTGGTTGTTGATAGACAAGCAGGGCCAGCACTGGAAACCAGTTTCGGCAGTGCCTGTGTGCTCCATCCCAGTCAGGCAGCCCCCTGGAATCACCCGGGCATTGTCTGGCAACTACTAAAGTGGATGGGAAAGGAAGACTCTCCTTTTTTATTAAGGGCTAAAACTATCCCTTCCCTGATACGCTGGGGGCTGGCATTCATTAAGCAATCCAGTCCTGCAAAATTCAAAGCGAACCTACAGTTAAATACGACTCTGGCCAACTACAATCTGGAATGCTTGCAGGATTTACTCGTAAAGCAGCCCATTGAATATGCTGCTAAACGTGTGGGCAGCCTGAAAGTATTTGAAACTGAGCAGGAAATGGAAAAAGATGTGGCGGCCATGCAGCTTTTTCAGGAGTTAGGCGTACAATGCTCTGTCCTGAACCAGCAGGAAATTTTTGAAAAAGAACCTGCTCTGGTCGAAAAGGGACATCGTTTAATTGGGGGGATTCATTTCCCTGATGATCAGGCTGGTGATGCTCAGCTGTTCTGTTCTAAGCTGGCAGAACTGGCAATTGCCAACCAAACCAGATTCGAATTTGATTTGCAGGTTGAACGGTTCAATGCCGAAAAAAATGCAATAAAATCCATTCAAACCAGTAAAGGTGAGTATACAGCCGATGCTTTCGTTCTGGCCGCTGGCAGTTACAGTCCCTTGCTGGCACGTACATCCGGCCTGCGCTTACCTATCAAGCCAGTAAAGGGATATTCCATTACCGTGGATATGGAAGACTGGCGCAGTGTGCCGGTGATGCCTGTTATTGATGAAGAGTACCATGTTGGGATAACACCATTAGGTAATAAATTACGGGCTGCTGGTACCGCTGAAATAACCGGCTACGATACCGCAGTCCAACAGGCCCGAGTTGACATGATAAAACAGCAGGTTATTGCCAGATATGCTGATGCCAAAAAATCCATCGATGCAGGCAGGGTAAGTAGTTGGGCTGGATTGCGACCAACCTGTGTTGACGGTGTACCGATACTCGGCTCTACAGCATTTGACAACCTGTTTCTGAATACAGGGCATGGTCATCTTGGCTGGTCTCTGGCAATGGCCTCCGGAAAAGTTGTAGCGGATGTGGTTTCTGGCAACAAGTCAGATATTGATCTTCGTTCTTATAATATTGATCGTTTCTGAATAGTTAATATGAGATTTTTTAACCTGAAATTTTTACAGGCAATTATCCTTCCGGGCCTGATTTTTCAATCCGTTGTTATAGCTGGTGGCTATGCTACCGGTCGTGAACTGGTTGAGTTTTTCCTCAGCAATGGCCCACGTTCGGGCATGTATGGCATGATCGTAGCGACACTTACCTGGTCGCTGGTACTGGCTGCAAGCCTGGAGTTTGCCAGGCTAACTAACAGTCGTGAATATAAAACCTTTTTCAAACATCTGCTTGGTAAAGCCTGGGTACTGTATGAAATTGTTTATATCATTACTATTGTGCTGATACTGTCAGTTGTTGGTTCAGCCGCTGGGATTCTGTTGTTTGACATGATCAGTATTCCACCTTTGTTTGGCACCATATTATTGATTTCAGCTATTGGCTTACTGACTTTTTATGGAACTTCTTTGATAGAAAAAGTACTGGCCAGCTGGTCTGTTTTACTCTATGTGGTGTATGTAGCATTTCTGGTAACGGGTTTTATCAAATTCGGTGACGCCATAGAAAACAGTTTCTCTCTGCCTGTTGTAGATAATGCCTGGTTTGGTGACGGCATTAAATATGCAAGTTATAACCTGGCAATAATTCCAACTATTCTGTTTTGTATGCGTCATATAAATACGCGTGGTGAAGCAGTGACAGGGGGTCTGATTGGCGGGGTGCTGGCAATATTGCCAGGTGTACTTTTTTATTTTGTATTGACCGGTTTTTACCCGGATATTATTGATGAAGCCATACCGATAAATGCTATTTTGGCGGCTATGGGCATTCCTTTATTTCAGCTGCTTTTCCAAATCGTTATTTTTGGTACTTTTATTGAAACTGGCACAGCTTTATTGCATGCCCTGAATGAGCGTATAGCTGTGACTTATGAAGCGAACTCAAAAGTCATGCCTGCCTATCTGCGCCCGGCGGTTGCCATCATTACCATGGTAATTGCAGTGTTTATCAGTGACAGGATTGGCCTGATTGCCTTGATAGCAAATGGTTATGTGCTGCTGACCTATCTGTTCCTGGCAGTTTTCGTTATTCCGCTGTTTACCATTGGCTTGCATAAAATAATCAAAGCGCAGAACATATAACTAAATTTAAATCAGAATTGCTTAACTACCTGAGAGAAGAATATGAGCATCGAACGAATCAAAACCAACGATCGTATGAGTCAGATTGTTATACACGGTAATACCGTTTATCTGGCTGGTCAGATAGCCTTGACGGCACCTGGTGAAAGTGTGAGGGAGCAGACCCAGGCAATTCTTACCCAGATTGATGAGTTGCTGGCCGAAGCTGGTACAGATAAAACCAGGTTGCTGTCAGCAACCATCTGGTTAACCAGTATGGATGATTTTCAGGAAATGAATGAGGTCTGGGATGAGTGGACCAGAGGTGGGCATGCACCTTGCAGGGCCTGTGTTGAGTCTCCCAGGCTGGCAGCACCACAATTTACGGTTGAAATAGGCATCATCGCTGCAAAATAATAGTCTGCGCTGAATTTTGAAAGAGAATGATTATGACTGATTTGAAACGTCTTTTTAGCCAAATCAAAGTTGGACTTGTCTTGAATGCTACTTTACTTGCAGCGTGCTCGGAACCAGTAAGTTACGACCTGATTCTGCGTGGAGGTACGCTGCATGATGGTAGTGGTGGAACTGCTTACATTGGAGACATTGCGGTTAATGGTGATCAGATAGCGGCAATAGGAGATTTAGTTGACAGTGTGGGTACTACTGAAATCGATGTCAGTGGCCTGGTAGTAGCACCGGGGTTTATCAATATACATAGTCATCCGCGTGATAATGCCTTGTCGACTGCAGTCAATATGCTGAGCCAGGGTATTACGACTGAGATTATGAATTCAGATGGATTCGGTCCCGCTGATATTGATGCACAGTTTAATTCGTATAGTCAAAGCGACCTGGCCATAAATGTTGGCGGTTTTGCCGCTTTTAACGGTGTATGGCAGGAAGTTGTCGGGGTTGAAGACGTCAGACCGACTCAGGCTGACATAAATCAGATGCAGATGCTCATAGAAAATGCATTAGTGGCTGGAGCCTGGGGTGTATCGGCAGGGCTGGATTATGTTCCCGGATACTATGCTACAACAGATGAAGTAATTCAGGTGCTTGAACCTTTCTCTGACTGGGGTGTAGTGTTTTCCAATCATGACCGTCTGACACCGGAAACAGATTATAGCTCCATTGCAGGTATGACGGAGACCGTCAGGATAGGCGAAGCGACCGGTTTAATTCCTTTGGTTACCCATATGAAAGTGCAGGGCTGGGAGCAGGGCAGGGCTGCTGAAATTCTTCAAACCATGAGGATTGCAGAGACTTCAAATTCTGGAGGAGCCGTGGCGGATGTCTATCCTTATCTGGCAGGACAAACCGGTCTCGAAGCATTGATTATTCCCAGCTGGGCACAGGCAGGGGGATGGGATGCGATGCTGGAAAGGTTTCAGGATAGTGGATTACGTAACCAGATAATTGCTGAAGCTGAGCAAGCAATGGATTTACGCTGGGGAGGTCCATCCGGCGTTCTGGTTGGCGGTCAGCGGGAACTCACTGATATCATGGATGAGCTGGATACTGATTCACATGGCGAGGCAGTCATCCGGGTTCTGGAAGAGGCAGATACTGGTGTCATACTCAGATTTGGCAGTGAAGAGGATCTTATTGCAATTATGCAACATCCCACAGTGTCCATAGCCTGCGATTGTGATGCAATACCTGTGGATTCGATAAATCATCCGCGTTACTGGGGTACTTTCCCCAAAGTGCTGGGCGAATACGTGAGAGAAAAAGGAGTGTTGACGCTGGATGAAGCCATTTACAAAATGACGGGTTTACCGGCAAAGACAATCGGAATAAAGGATAGAGGTCTGCTAAAACCTGGTATGGCTGCTGATATAACCGTATTTGATCCGGAGACTATTATTGATCACGCAACTTTTGAAAACCCTACAGCCATGTCTGAAGGTATTATACATGTCATTCTAAATGGTGAATTTGCATTTACCGATGGTTCCGTAACGGGTGTGCAAGCAGGAGAAGTATTAAAGCGGGACTTGCCGTTTTAATACGAAGCAGCCATATGCAGGCTATTCCCGTGGCGAACCAAAGGTAAAGCCTTCACTGCCGTCATCGTTAATGGTTGTAACGAACTCGACATTACCAACATTCGGGGCATTTCTTGCACGGGCTGCATGAACGGTAACTGTATCACCTGGTTCCAGAGTGTCTCTGCGCCAGCCACGACGTAACAGGCTGCTGGCTGCTGCCAGTTCGAAATCCCAGTGGGTTATTTCGCCACTTTCTTCAGTGACATCTATATATAAACGGGCGTGAGGATTGGTCAAATCCAGGCGTACAACTGTGCCGGTTACGACCACAGGCATATTAATATCAAATTCTGCCCTGAAATTATGGTGAGCAAAAAGTTGCGATGAGAAAAATAAACTAAACAGAACTGCAGAGCTTAATATCATTTTTATTTTCATAGATTACTCCTGCTTAATTAATAAAATACTGGGTTGATTGTTCATTTTCACAAACCCACTCAATCAAATTTTCACCAGGCATAAAACTTTGATCAACACGAAGTGAAAAAGGTTCCGTATAGGCACCGGGGTCATCGATGAGAATATCTATTTCCAGTTTGCCGAAAGTGGGCCGGCTAAAGCGCTCTACGGTTCTTAACTGTTCGGTTGTCGGACTGCCATTAAAATCAAGCCAGCCATCGCCCCGGAAGTTGGTTGTTTCAACGACTAGGGTATCTCCCTCCCAGTGACCCACTGAATACCCATACCACCATTCAAGGGCATTATCGTCAGGCATGGGACGACCATCCATGAATATCTGGCGTACACCGGCACTGGCTTCATAAATAATAGCCAGCCGGTCTGTCCCCTGTACGATATCCCGTGGCTGCCCATGGGTATGAAATTGCATGTGGCCAAGTGGCAGGCAAAAACTATCAGGGTTTTCTATCCCATTATTGGCCATCCGTCTTTCACGTTCTTCACGCGCCCAGGGCAGGTAAGGCAGACCATTCTCAAACCCAAAGCCCTGATCCCAGAATGTTGCATAAGGTGGCACACCCGGAGGAGGAGTTGCAGGTTCTCCGACAGGCCTGCCCTGTTCTCCGCCCTGGTGATAGCGGATAACATCCCAGGTGCCGGTAAAATCAATTTTTCCATCAGGAGTTCTTGGTGGTGGGGCGTCCATATCGACAGAACCATCAGGAAGCAAAGGGGTGCCAGGCGCTATGTAATAAGGCCATTGTGCATTAGCTGATGCACTGGCCAGTAGAATGAACAGGAAAAAAGTACTTAAAACTTTTGCTAATTTCATAGGATTTCCTCCAGCGTCAAAACCTTATCAGGCAACGTATCTGTCCATAAAGGTATCCATATCTGGCAGTCTTGTTGCGATATCATCGCCTGAGCCTTCAGCGACCCAGCCGTCTTCAGTGGGAAAAAAGCGAATCAGTTTAAAATCCGGATTGCTTCCCATATCAAACCAGTGATTGATTAAATCGCCTTTTTCACAAAGCAGCACATAGACCTTGTTATCAAGGTGAAAATAAAAAATTCCGCTCCCTTCGACAAAGAAACGCACTTCAAAATCACTGTGGGTATGTTCGAAATTAAACTGCTGACGGATAGTGGTTTTATTTGGATTGTCAGGGGTCAGGATGGCGACATCAACCAGTTCGAAACCATACTGGTCATTCAATTGCTGAATAGATTCTTTATAGGCCTCAAGTATAGCCTCCTGATCAGCATCATCGGGTAAATCTGCCGGAGTATCCCAGCGTTCAAATAGTATATCTGCCTGATCCAGTTGAGTGGCTATAGTATTAAGATCAGTGATGGAGTCAGCCAGTGCCTGACCTTTTTCATCAAATATTCGTAAGGTGCTCATGATGTGACCTGCCTAATTTGGCTGTTATCTGTTTAGCCTGCAAATCATAACGGGGTGAAGTGAAGCTGTCTATCCATATGCATAGCAGCGTTACAAAGCTCAGGTTAAGCCATTAAATCAAGGAATATCAGCAAATTAGGTGTATCCAGGGGTTTATTTATGCTATCTTGCGCACCCCGCTGTAAATGGCGCAGGAGAACACCAGTTAACTATTAATATGCATGGTTAATCTGGCTTTATAAGGACATAACACAATTTAATGGCATATTCACAGGAGAGAAAGATGGCTTTATCTGTCCAAGAAAAAGCGGAAATCATCCGTGATTTCGCCCTGGCTGAAGGTGACACTGGTTCCCCGGAAGTACAGGTTGCATTATTAACCAATAATATCAATCACTTACAAGATCATTTCAAAGAGCATAACCATGATCATCATTCCCGTCGTGGACTGATTCGTATGGTTAATACTCGCCGTAAGTTACTTGATTATCTTAAACGCAAAGATCTAGAGCGTTATAGCACGCTGATCAAACGATTGGGTCTGCGTCGCTAATCAACCCTTCTCACCTGGCTGGCATGGGGTCAGCCAGGTTCATACGTTAGGAAAAAATATATGTTAAATCCGATAAGGAAAGAATTTAAGTATGGCAACGATACGGTTGTCATGGAAACAGGCAAAATTGCACGTCAGGCTACCGGTGCTGTTTTGGTGACTATAGGTGGCACTTCAGTTTTAACAACAGTTGTTGGCAGGAAAACGGCCAACCCGGGTCAGGACTTTTTCCCACTGACCGTAAATTACCAGGAAAAAACTTATGCTGCCGGTAAAATCCCCGGCGGATTCTTCAAGCGTGAAGGTCGTCCTACAGAAAAAGAGACCCTCACATCCCGTCTTATTGACAGGCCGATCCGACCACTATTCCCAAAAGGTTTTCTGAATGAGGTTCAGGTGGTCTGTACGGTGGTTTCGTCTGATAAGGATGTCGATCCAGATATCGCAGCAATGATTGGTGCTTCTGCAGCCCTGGCTATTTCAGGCATTCCTTTTGCTGGCCCACTGGGTGCTGCACGCGTAGGCTTCACTGAAGCTGAAGGCTATCTGTTGAACCCGGGTTATGAAAAGCTCGCCAATTCTGACCTGGACATGGTTGTTGCCGGTACCGAATCTGCTGTATTGATGGTTGAATCCGAAGCCAAAGAGTTAAGTGAAGACCTGATGCTGGGTGCAGTACTTTTTGCTCACCAGGAAATGCAGGTTGTCATTCAGGCTGTAAACGAATTCAGGGCTGAAGCCGGCAAGCCGGACTGGGAATGGGTCCCGGAAGAGAAAAACACGGCATTAATTGATGCGGTATCGGGTGCATTCAGTGCCGGTATTACTGAAGCCTATACCATATCTGACAAAATGCAGCGTCAGGATAAATTAGCTGAACTGCAGGAACAGGCCGTTGAACAATTTGCCAATGAAGAAGCCGAGCCTGCAGTCAGTGCGCGTGATGTGCAGGATATTTTTTCCTCACTGGAAAAAAATATCGTGCGCAGAAACATTATTGATGGCAAGCCACGTATCGATGGCCGTGACAACAATACTGTCAGACCTATTTATGTGGAAACCGGTGTCCTGTCAAAAACACACGGATCAGCCTTGTTTACCAGGGGAGAAACCCAGGCACTAGTAGTATCTACACTGGGATCAATCAGGGATTCACAAATGATTGAAGACCTGTCCGGCACCAAAAATGATCCTTTCATGCTGCATTACAATTTCCCACCATTCAGTGTTGGTGAAACGGGTTTCATGAGTGGGCCAAAACGTCGTGAAATTGGTCATGGCCGTCTGGCGCGACGCGGTGTTGCCGCAGTATTGCCCAAAGAAGAAGATTTCCCCTATGCCATTCGTGTGGTTTCTGAAATTACTGAATCCAATGGTTCATCTTCCATGGCTTCAGTTTGTGGAACCAGCCTGGCATTAATGGATGCTGGTGTACCCCTGAAAGCACCGGTTGCCGGTATTGCTATGGGCCTGATCAAGGAAGACGACGGCTTTGCTGTACTGACAGATATCCTGGGTGATGAAGATCATCTGGGCGACATGGACTTCAAGGTGGCTGGTTCAGCAGATGGTGTAACGGCATTGCAGATGGATATCAAGATCCAGGGTATTACTGAAGAAATCATGGAAACTGCCTTGCAGCAAGCTCATTCAGCAAGAATACATATTCTGGGTGAGATGAATAAAGTCATTTCTGCATCGCGTGAAAATGTTTCCGAGAATGCACCCAGCATGGGAATGCTGAAAGTTCATCCTGACAAGATTCGTGATGTGATTGGTAAAGGTGGTGCAACCATCCGTTCTATCACTGATGAAACAGGTGCTTCCGTTGATATCGATGATGATGGGAATGTTCGCATCTATGGTGAAGATGCTGCCTCACGCGACGCGGCTGTTGCCATGATTGAAGAAATCACCGCTGAAGCTGAGATTGGCAAAGTGTATAAAGGTGTCGTATCAAAAATCGTTGATTTTGGTGCCTTTGTGACGATTCTTCCTGGCAAGGATGGCCTGGTGCATATTTCTCAAATCTCGCAAGAGCGCGTAGAGAAAGTAACTGATCATCTGAGTGAAGGTCAGGAAATTTTGGTCAAAGTACTCAAAATCGATGACCGCGGTAAAATCAGTCTTAGCATGAAGGAACTCAGTGACGAGGAAAAAGCTGAAGCCTGATTAAGTTGTGGTGTCAGAGTAAGTTCCTAGGTTTTACTCTGATACGGTTGCAAATAAAAAGCCCGATATTCTTTTTGAAATCGGGCTTTTTTTTGTGGCCTAATAATCATTTGCCTTATTTCCGACAATATTTACGGTGTCGGCGTAAGATATGTAAAACCCTATGAGACCTGATCCGGAAGCAGCATGAATGACAATAAATTAATATTCTCGCTGGTCATTGGCATCATCGTTCTGTTTGGTATTTTTATGCTACTCACCGGCGATGAGCAGGAAGTTGTCGATGTCGTTGTCAGTAATGAACCACTCCAGCAGGAAGCTCCGGTTATATTCCAGGTTGAAACCCCGGTAGCCGAAGATATCCTCATACCGGAGATGGTGGAAGACATTACAGATATGGTCGAAGAGGTAATAGGTGAAGAAGTAATAGGTCAAGAAGTGGCAGATGTGTTGGATGATGTTGCAACAGTCCTCGAACCTGTGGAGGACCTGATTGCTGAAGTCGTCACGGAAGTTACCGAACCAGAACCGGTTGAGCCAGCCATACCTGATTTGAACAACAGTGATGATTTCATCATAGGGTCACTGGCAAACATTGCTGGAGGTTCACCCTTGCTCAGCTACCTGG
>JAYPJO010000032.1:1599-4021 GCA_038128465.1 Gammaproteobacteria bacterium | reverse complement strand
TGAGCTGATCAGAAAATTTGTCATCATGATTGAGAATATCAGCCATGGTGATTTTCCGGAGCGTAATCTGCCATTACTTAATCCACGTGAAAGCATGAGTGTGACAGAGTTGGGCAATGAATTTTATTTAATCGATGAACAGTCCTATCACCGCTTTAATGACCTGGTTACAAGCCTGACTAATATCAGTACCGATACAGCCGTTGATTTATACAGGCAGCTGTTACCATTGTTTGACGAAGCTTATGCAGAATTGGGTATTCGGAACAGTAACTTTCGGGATGTATTTATGCAGGCGCTGGATAATATTCTCAATGCCAGAACTGCGCCGCAACCGCAGCAGTTGATCAGGCCAAATCTTAATTATCTGTATGCTGACCCTGAGATAGAAAATTACAGCGACGTCGAGAAACTTCTGTTGCGTCTGGGTTCGGAAAATTCAGCAAACCTGCAACGCCGCCTGGAATTTTTTAAACGCCGCCTGGAGCTGGATACGGCGCTGGGAAATTAAACAATCTGGTTTAACAGGCCCTGATGCTCCTCTGCCGGCAAGCGTGGTCCAAATTGGCTGACGATGGCTGCAGAACTTAAACTGGCCAACCGGCCAGCTGTTTCAAAATCAAGGCCATTGGATATTCCATATAAAAAAGCACCGGCAAACATATCACCGGCACCATTGGTATCCACGGCTGTAACCTTATGTGATGCAACTTTTATAAAGTCATTACCATCGAATAATAATGCACCTTTTGAGCCCAGGGTGATGACAAATGTTCTGGCAATTGACTTGAGTGCTTCTGCTGCAGCCTCGATGGTTTCCTTTCCGGTCCATTCCAGTGCTTCAACATGGTTGGCAAACAGCAGGTCTATGCCATCACCAATCATTCTTTCCATACCACCACGAAAAAACTGCACCATGCTCGGATCGGAAAGGGTCAGCGCAGTTAAAACACCATGCGCTTCTGCCACGGCTTTGGCTTTAATACAGGCCTCAAGTGCAGTAGGTGAAGAAACCAGATAACCTTCCAGATAAAGGTATTTTGAATTCACTAAAGCATCTTCATGAATGTCATCCATAGTGAGATTCTCCGAGACGCCAAGGTAGGTCAGCATGGTTCGCTCTGCATCCGGGCTGACCATCACTAGACATTTACCGGTAACACCCGCATCGCTTCTTATACTGTCATGATTGGTATCGATATTGTGGTTGCCCAGTTCATCCAGGTAAAAATCTCCAAATTCATCATTGGCGACTTTGCAGGTATAAAAGGTATTTGCGCCGAATTGTGAGGCTGCATAGAGTGTATTGGCAGCGGAGCCTCCACCAGCACGTTTTATCAGACTGTACCTGTCTATCAGGCGTTCCAGCAAGGTGCTTTGTGACTCACCATCAACTAAAGTCATCAGCCCTTTTTGAATGGATTCGTGCCGAAAAAAATCATCATCGACCTCAAATTCCTTGTCGACCAGTGCATTACCCAGAGCATAGACATGATAGTTTTTCATAATATTTTTATCGATCCTGATGTTGTTTATTTAGAAAGTTGAGCAAAAGCGGATGACGCAGCATCAATAGTCAGTTGTATTTCTTTCTCGCCATGAGCATCTGACAGGAAACCAGCCTCAAATGCGGATGGTGCCAGGTAAATACCCTGGTCCAGCATGATGTGGAAATACTGCTTGAATTGTTCAACATTACATTGCATGACCTGATCAAACCGTGAAATATTGTCTGCTTCTGAAAAGAAGCAACCAAACATAGCGCCAACCTGATTGGTGGTGAATGGAATGCCAGCGGCATTTGCCTGTGCCTGTAAGCCATCAAGTAAGTCAGAAGTTCGCTCACTCAGGGAATCATAAAAGCCTGGCCTGGAAATCTCTTCCAGCATGACCAGTCCAGCTGTAACAGCGAGGGGATTACCAGACAAAGTACCGGCCTGATAAACAGGTCCTGACGGAGCCAGTAAATCCATATAGGCTTTTTTGCCTCCAAAGGCACCTACTGGCATGCCGCCACCAATAACTTTTCCCAGGGTAGTCAGGTCCGGGTCTATATTGTAAATGCTTTGCGCGCCGCCCAGAGCCACCCTGAAGCCAGTCATCACTTCATCAAAAATCAGGAGACTTTCGTGGGCCGCTGTAATTTCTCTGAGGCTTTCCAGAAAGCCAGATACAGGCGGCACACAATTCATATTGCCGGCAACGGGCTCAACTATAAGACAGGCAATCTCATGGCCATGCTCTTTAAATAGCGCAGCGACTTTATCGCTGTCGTTATAGGGCAGAATATAAGTTTGCTGAGCGGTACTTTCAGGAATGCCGGCGGAGTCTGGTGATCCCATGGTTAAAGCACCGGAACCTGCTTTTACAAGCAAAGAATCCACATGGCCGTGGTAACAGCCTTCAAATTTAACGACCTTGT
>JAYPJO010000032.1:0-1589 GCA_038128465.1 Gammaproteobacteria bacterium | reverse complement strand
TTTGGTTGCTCCACGAGCCAGGCGAATGGCGCTCATGGTGGCTTCTGTACCTGAGTTAACTAGTCTGACGCTTTCGATGGAGGGGACAAGCTCGCATATGCGATCAGCCATCTGAACTTCTTTTTCAGTAGGCGCACCAAAGGCTAGCCCATTATCGATTTGCTGTTTCAAAGCGTTTACGACACTAGGGTGGCAATGACCAAGAATCAGAGGACCCCAGGCACCTATATAATCAACATAGGCATTATTATCTTCATCAAAAACATAGGCGCCTTCACCGCGGGCAAAAAATACTGGATTGCCCGATACGCCCTTGAATGCACGTACCGGAGAATTTACACCGCCGGGGATGTGATTCTGAGCCTGGGTGAACAATGATTCTGAACGTGAGTAGGATTTACTCTGGGACATGCTTGTTCCTTTAGGTTTATAACTTATCGACTAAAAAGGTCTGACGACAACAAGAATAACAATGGCAATTAACAAAACCACCGGTACTTCATTAAATATCCGGTAAAATTTATCAGACTTATCGTTTTTGTTTGCTTTAAACGCGTTTAAATAATTCAGACACATTACATGAAATACAATCAGTAAAAACACACAGGTCAATTTTGCATGCATCCAGCCGGATTGCATATATAACTGAAAGTTGGTGCTCAGTAACAGGACGCCAAAAATAATGGTGAGCACTGCGGAAGGGGTCATGATGCCCCAAAAAAGTTTTCTCTCCATTATCTTAAAGCGTTCATGGCTGACATCATCCTCAGTCATAGCATGGTAAACAAAGAGTCTGGGCAGGTAGAAAATTCCGGCAAACCAGCAGACCAGTGAAATCAGATGTAATGCTTTGAACCAGAGATATGCCATAGTTGCTCCCGGTGCTTTAAAAATTGCGGGTAATAATAACATTTTTAACTGATAGTCTGTATGCTGGAATTCTGGTGATTTTTCATTTAGATGTATTAATTAATTTTGGTAGAAGCATAAACTGCTTTTGATGACACGCCAAAAAGCGTACATCCCTATACA
The DNA here is from genome assembly GCA_038128465.1 of Gammaproteobacteria bacterium. Classification (GTDB taxonomy): domain Bacteria; phylum Pseudomonadota; class Gammaproteobacteria; order Pseudomonadales; family Pseudohongiellaceae; genus UBA5109. Next base: position 557 of record JAYPJO010000032.1, on the reverse strand, counting down.
GGTTCAGCTGAGGACATCCTTGTCGTCAGACGGTCATCCAAAGCAGTTTTCTGCTTCTGTCTTTTAGCAATATAGAATTTGCTGTTTAGTAGTTAGGCAGGGCAGACTTTTGCTATTATAGCGCCCCGAATTTTACTTGAACCATGTAAAGAGTAAGCAATGATCAATGTGGCAGTAGTAGGTGCAACCGGTTATACAGGCGTGGAGCTGTTGCGTTTGCTGGTACAGCATCCTGAAGTAAATATAAAAATGGTGACTTCCAGAACGGAGGCCGGCAAAGCTGTGTCTGCAGTTTTTCCAAACCTGCGTGAGTATTTGCACATTGATTTTTGTGAACCAGATCCAGCACAACTTGCTAAATGTGATTTAGTCTTTTTTGCGACACCACACGCAACAGCAATGGCAATGGTTCCTGAGCTGTTATCTGCCGGTATAAAAGTCATCGACCTGTCAGCTGATTTCAGGATAAGGGATGTTGAAATCTGGGAACATTGGTATGGCGTTAAACATACCTGTCCTGAACTGCTGGCAGACGCTGTTTATGGATTACCTGAAAT
>JAYPJO010000031.1:2166-14420 GCA_038128465.1 Gammaproteobacteria bacterium | reverse complement strand
ACATAGATATTGCCGTCTTCGTCGTACCAGGCTGGGATGCGATGTCCCCACCAGAGCTGCCTGCTGATACACCAGTCCTGAATGTCACGCATCCACGAAAAGTAGGTGTTTTCCCAGTTTTTTGGGACGAATTCAATATCACCATTTTCAACAGCGGTAATTGCAGGTTTGGCCAGTTCTTCAATGGCTACATACCATTGATTGGTGAGATAGGGCTCTATCACTACGCCACTGCGATCACCACGTGGAACCTTTAATTTGTGCGGCTCGATTTTTTCCAGCAAGCCGGTATTTTCCATATCAGTAACAATCTGCTTGCGGGCATCAAAGCGATCCATGCCCTGGTAGGCAGTCGGGGCATTGGTGTTGATGGCAGCATCGTCTGTGAGGATATTGATCAGGGGTAAATCATGACGTTTGCCAACTTCATAGTCGTTGTAATCATGCGCTGGTGTGATTTTGACACAACCGGTACCAAATTCCGGGTCGACATACTCATCTGCTATGATAGGAATCTGCCTGTCACATAAAGGCAGTTCAACCGACTTACCGACCAATTCCTTAAAGCGTTCATCATCGGGATGTACGGCAAGGGCTGTATCACCCAGCATAGTTTCAGGGCGGGTCGTGGCTATTACGATATGGTCCTTACCGTCAGCCGTCAGTGCGCCATCTGCCAATGGATAACGGAAATACCAGAAGGATCCGTCTTCTTCTTCGTTGATCACTTCGAGATCGGAAATCGCTGTGTGCAGTTTCGGATCCCAGTTGACCAGGCGATTACCTCGATATATTAGGCCTTCATCGTAGAGCCGGATAAATACTTCTGCGACTGCTGCAGACAAGCCTTCATCCATAGTGAAGCGTTCACGTGTCCAGTCAACTGATACGCCCAGGCGTCGCATTTGTCGGGTAATGGTATTACCGGATTGCTCTTTCCATTCCCAGACTTTTTCAACGAACTTTTCCCGCCCAAGGTCATGCTTGCTCAGTTGCTGAGCCTGTAACTGCCTTTCAACCACCATTTGCGTGGCAATACCGGCGTGGTCCGTTCCAACCTGCCAAAGAGCATTTTTTTCCTGCATACGCTGGTAACGTGTCAGCGCATCCATAATAGATTGCTGAAAGCCGTGACCCATATGCAGACTACCCGTGACATTGGGCGGTGGAATCATAATGCAATAACTGTCACCCTGACCGGAAGGTGAGAAGTATCCGCGTTCTTCCCAGGTCTTGTACCAGGAAGCCTCTATTTGCTGGGGCTGAAAGGTTTTATCCATTACTGCTCAGGGCTCAAATGAAAAGGCGCACATTATAGCGGGTTGGGCAGGACAGCCCAAGTGATCAGTGGCGGGGCTATAACTTTTTGCTGCCCTTGAATATTTCATTTTCAGGGTTTCAGGCGAATGTAGTGATGCCGACTGCGTCCTTTAATTTTGCAAGAAATGGCACAGTATATTCTCGTGCTTTCTCAGCGCCTTTTAATAAGACCGATTCAATATGGTCGGGTGACTGCAGTAATTGATTATATTTCTCCCGTGCTGGCGCCAGCTCATCGTTGATAAGTTCAAACAATTGCTTTTTGGCTTCACCCCAGGCGATACCATTTTCAAATTCCGTACGCATTGACGCGCTCTGATCTGCTGTCGCAAAGGCCTGCCAGATCTGAAATACCGTTGAACTATCCGGCTCTTTTGGTTCGCCTGGCTCAAGCAGGTTGGTTTTTATTTTATTGATATGTTTTCTGAGTTTTTTCTCATCCAGAAAAAGTGGGATAGTGTTGTTGTAGCTTTTGCTCATCTTGCGCCCATCGAGCCCCTGCAGTACTGCGACCGAATCATCAACAACAGCTTCCGGTAATACGAAATGTTCACCATAGAGGTAATTGAATCGCTGTGCCATATCCCGGGTCATTTCCAGGTGTTGTATCTGATCTCGCCCCACTGGAACCTTGTTGGCATTGAACATCAGGATATCGGCTGCCATCAAAACAGGATAACTAAACAGGCCCATGTTGATGGCATAGTCTGCATCCTGCTTATCATCCAGGTTTTTCTGTACGGCATCCTTGTATGCATGTGCCCGGTTCAGCAAACCTTTGGCAGCGACACAGTTCAGCATCCAGCAAAGCTGGGAAATTTCCGGAATATCAGATTGACGGTAAAAGGTACAGACATCGGTATCTAGCCCCAGCGCCAGCCAGGTAGCGGCCACTTCAAGACTGGACTGTTTTATCTGCTCTGGGTCCTGGGCCTTGATCAGCGCATGCAGATCTGCCAGGAAAAAATAAGCGTTGGTGTTGTAATGCTCAACCTGGCTGCTCTGTATAGCCGGGCGAATCGCTCCCACATAATTACCCAGATGTGGGGTGCCTGTTGTGGTTATTCCGGTAAGAACCGTATTTCGTGCCATAAAAAACCCAATAATTAAAAGCAATATTTATGAAACCGGGCGTATCTTACCTTAAAGCGCAGAGCAGGTGGAGCAGCTTAGTGTTATTACTCTGTTATTCAGCGGAGATTAAAAACAGACATGGCACTGGATTTCAATCATCCATATACTTATGCCATAAAACCAATCAGACAATTTGCTCTCATGGGAGGTCCTATGAAACGCAGTACTTTTTTAATCAGCTTAATCGCAGTTTCACTGAGTTCGGTTACTCTGGCCCAGCAGCAGGAAGCAGACCCACTTCGCAGTCCTGGTGTACAGGCGGCCAATGACCCGAACCGAACAACCTTTGTCATGGCCAACTGCTCAGATCCCTTTATCCCGGAACCGAGAACAGGTGGTGGTGCGACGCGTCCCCCGGAAGAGTCAGTTCTCTATGAGATTCACGGGATTGATGGTGTGGTAGCTGATGGTGCGCGCTGGCGCAGTCTCTGGATTGAAACCGGCAATAATGCTGACAGTCCGATTGGTGTCTCAGATGGCGTCATCGTCGCCCAGAATGACAAAAGCCAGATACTTAAAGTCCGCGTCGACGGTAAGGTCGAATTGCTGGCCACTGACACCTACACTGGTGGTGCACTTGCCATGAATCCTGAAGGTGAACTGTTTGTTGGGGAACGCGCCCTCAATCGTGGTGTGTGGCAGGTTGAACCGCGTGAATTGTTTGCCAACACCATGAATGGTGAACCACTGGAGTGCCTGACAGCTGGCGTACTTAATGACATGGTACCTGACAGTAAGGGTGGGTTTTACATGACCATGGGCGGCCAGTATTACATCAGTCCTGAGGGGGAGGTCAGTGGTCCTTATGGGGTTAATCAGGGCAATGGTCTGGCGCTTAGTGCAGATGGCAGAACGCTCTACGTAACCGGACGCCTGCCTGGTATGGAGCCCCCCGATAATCTCAGACTTCCACAAGGGGCACCTGAACCAACGAGAGGAATAATTGCCTATGATGTCCAGGCCGATGGTTCATTACGTAACGAAAGGCAATTCGCCTGGGCTGGAGGTGACGGCATGGATATCGATGCCGAGGGCAGACTTTTTGTTACCGGCGACGGTGGTTGCTGGGTAATAAACTCTGAGGGTGAGATTATTGGCTTTATTCAGTCTCCAAGACGGCTGATTTCAGTTGCCTTTGGCGGGCACGACAATAAGACCCTGTTTGGGATAGCCATCCGTAATGTGGAAATTTTCATGATGGATATGCTGACGCCTGGCATGCAACGCGTCTGGGATTAATTACACTATCCTTATTGCTGGACTTGAAGACGCTCACGTCCCAGCTCTGACAGGGCAATACCTCCCAGTACCATGGCTAGAGACAGTGCATGGTATAACTCAAAATTTTCCTGCAGGAAAATAACAGCCATGATTGCTGTAAAAACTGGCACCAGATTGATAAAAACACCGGCGCGGTTTGGGCCAATCATAGCAACGCTTTGTATAAAAAATATCTGTGCTATCAGAGAAGGCAAGATGGTCACAATCAATGCAATCAGCCAGCCATTAAGTGTGGGGGGCTGCCAACCTTGTTGTGATACTTCGATGGCAAGCATTGGCAGAGAAACCAGCCAGGCTGCGGCAGCCATCACTGTAAAAACTCCCAGCGCACTGACTTTTGGACGACGAATCAGACCCACAGAGTAGGCAGCGTACAAAAAACAGGCAGCCAAGACATATAAATCACCACGGTTAATCACTAGCTCCTGCAATTGAGCAAGGTTGCCACCTGAAGCAATGATCACAACACCAAGTAAGGTGATTACAATCCCGACGCCTTGTAAGGGTGTAATGCCCCGACCTAAAAACACCAGGCTGACCAGCAGGACAAAAACAGGGACTGAACCTTGCAGTATCCCAATGTTCAGTGCGCTGGTGTGGTAAGCAGCAATATAGAAAAGGTAGTTAAATATGGTGAAACCAGTACAGCCCATTATCGTGAAGAACAACAGGTGCTGACGCAATATGGGCCAGTCCTTATGAAGGTTTTTACGGGCAATAACCAGTAATATGAGAACAGCTCCAAGCCAGCGAAACATAACCAGTTGCATTGGCGAGATTTCACCCACAGCAAGGCGGCTGAATATGGCATTAAGCCCCCAGCACCATGTTGTAAAAACAAGCAGACCATAGGCACGCCAGTGGGTTCTATCGGTCATATAATGTCCTGTTAAGTAGCAAGGGAATTCCAGTAAACACTGATATCTGTGAATATTTGATTGGCAGTTTCAGGGTAGCCCGGGATTATATCGGTTTGCACATTGAATCCCAATAACCCCAAAGCGGGTAGTGGCTCAGTTTGATATTCTTTTACTACTTATAAGGATTTATATGGCCTTGCAAAGTTAAGAACGGGAAGACAGCCATCCTGACTGACCAGTTGACCAAATTCGAATTGGCTTACAATCAAAAGGGCTTTATACTTCGCTCTCATTTTTAAGGCATAAATTCATGTTCAAAAATTAAGGGGTAATTTCGGCAATGCAAGGTTTGGTAATAAAAATTAAGAAAGTAATTAGGGGAACAGCATTTTTTTCTCTTGCATGTGTAATTCATTCCAACGCATATGCACAGAATGGTGCTGATGTACTGAATGCTCTTATTGCCTGTCAGAATATGCCAAGCATGTCTTCACGTTTGGCCTGTTATGATCAGATCTTGCCACCAGCTGGTTCAGAGACCGCAGGAAATGTTAGCGCTACTAGCCCTGTGGTCACACCCAGACCTTCCACACCTGCCCCATCTCCAGGAACTGGATCATTACGTGAACAGCAACTGGAAGAAACTGTAGCTGAACTGGAACAACGCCTGGAACAGGAAGCTCTTCAAGATGCAGTCACTGCCCGAATCATCGAAGTACAAAGGCCGACTGCACGTAGTTCAAGATTGATTGCAGAAGATGGCCGGGTTTTTGTTGAATCAAATACAACTACTATTGTTACATGGCCTGACACGCCTTTTAATGTGGATGTTAACAGAAGTTTGACGGGAACCATCACCATACGGGCTATAGACGATGATCAGGTAAACCGTGGCCAGGGTCGGGGTCGCGGCAGAGGCGTACGCGTAACACTCGAGTAGGGCATTACTCACTTACCCTTGCTAAGCTCTCATCTGCAAAAAATTAGCTGTTAAAATCTTCTGTTAACGAGGCAACGGTCTCTGTTGGTAGTTTAATGCCGGCAACGGGCAGATGTTGATGATCACATCCAGCACTCAGTGATTGCTGCTGTTTCAAAGTATGGACCATGGCCTGATTCAACTCAAAACGCATGAAGTGAACGCTTGATGTTTTTTCTTCATTTTCCCGGTCCAGATCTTCGTCAGCAATGGCGTAAACTTTTTCGTGACCTTTAACCTGTAGCCAGACCATATCTTCAACGCCGATAAGTTTCGGCAGCTCTTCTTTACGCAGGTCGACATCATCATATTCAAGCATGAACGTTGCTTTCAGGTTACTGCCATCTGGAATAAGCGGGTTGTAGGCATCAAGTTCATCCTGAATGCCTTCAGCTTCAAATACTTTTTCTATCCGCAGCATTTCCTGAATCTGGTAACGTATCGTCAATTCGTCCTCAAAATACAGACGCGCATGCTCATTCAGGCTGACCTGCCTGTGTTTCTTGTGGCTAATTACCTGAGCTTTGAATTCCTGTCTGCGAATGGCATATTCTTCCAGGGATAATAAATCATTACGGGTTAATATCATTGTTTGATCCTGTTTTCCTGACAAATGTTTAAAGTGAGTAAGCTAACCGCAATAAGGTGATTGGGTGTTCGGGGTTTTCCACTGATTCGGACAGATTGGCGATATGATTGGCCGCCATCGGACAATCAGAAATAAAGTGGTCAGGTTGTTTTGCATCCACTTTTTTAACCACGGGACGGGCAATCTTGACTGCATGTTGATGTGACTCGACTTTGACAGCATAAGTGCCATCATGACCGGAGCAGCGCTCTTCAGTATTAATGGTGGTCTCTGGAACAAGACTCAGAATGTCTCGTGCCTTGTTGCCGATATTCTGTACGCGTAAATGACAGGCAAGCTGGTAAGATACTTCACCCAGTTCAGTTTTGAAATCAGTTTTTAACAAACCTTCCTTGTGCCTTAACTGCAGATATTCGAACGGATCGAAAAAGGCTTTCTGAACTTTCAGGACATCTTCGTCTTCAGGGAATAACAGTGGTAATTCCTGTTTATACATAAGCACACAGGATGGAACCGGTGCTATCAGGTCATAACCCTGATCCACCAATTTGGCCAGCACAGGAATGTTGGCTTCCTTTGCTCTGGCGACAGCATCCAGATCGCCCAGTTCAAGCTTTGGCATACCACAGCACTGCTCTTTAGGAACCAATTCAATCTGGATATCGTTGTGCTGAAAAACCTTGTAGATATCTTCACCCAGTTCCGGACTGTTATAGTTACCGTAACAGGTAGCATACAAAGCTACTTTCCCGGTAGTTCGGCCGGCAGCTCTGGGTTCTATGGACTGGTTTAAACCTTTAACCCGTTTTCTCAACGTGTTGGCATGGTATTTTGGTACCGGGGCCTGATGATGCACACCAGCAGTTTTTTCCAGTACTTTTCGAAAAGCCTTACTGGAATTGAGTGCATTGACAGTAACATCGACCAGTGGAATGCTTGCCATTTTGCCGACACGGTTGGTATCAGAAAGCATTTTATTCCTGAAAGAGGTGCCTTTTTGCTTAAACTCTACTGCTTTGGCACGTAGCATCAAATGCGGGAAATCTATATTCCACTCGTGGGGAGGGACATAGGGGCATTTGGACATATAACACATGTCGCATAAATAGCATTGATCAACAACTTTTTTGTAATCGGCCTTATCAACACCATCAACTTCCATGGTGTCAGACTCATCGACCAGATCGAACAGGGTGGGGAAGGCATTGCACAGGCTTACACAACGGCGACAGCCATGACAAATGTCATAAACGCGCTCAAGCTCCTGTTCAAGCTTGCCCTGATCCCAGAAATCAGCTGATTTCCAGTCAATGGGGTGCCGTGTTGGAGCTTCCAGACTGCCTTCTCTGGTTGTTGTCGTAGAACTCATGTTATCTGCCCGCGGCTTAAGTTAAGAATTTAAAAAATCGTCGTATGCTGAGAGCATTTGCTCTCAACATACATGCCGATATTACACAGAAGTATTAACCATCAAGGTTATCCAAGGCTTTCTGGAAACGATTTGCATGACTTCTTTCAGCTTTGGCCAGAGTTTCAAACCAGTCTGCAATTTCATCATGGCCTTCGTCACGAGCAGATTTTGCCATACCAGGATACATGTCAGTATATTCATGTGTCTCACCGGCAATTGCCGCTTTCAGGTTATCTGCTGTGCCACCTATTGGCAGACCAGTAGCAGGATCGCCAACTTCTTCCAGGTATTCCAGGTGGCCATGTGCGTGACCAGTTTCACCTTCGGCAGTTGAACGGAATACCGTAGCAACATCGTTATAGCCTTCGACATCAGCTTTAGAGGCGAAATATAGGTAACGACGGTTAGCCTGGGATTCTCCGGCAAATGCATCTTTCAGATTTTGCTCAGTTTTACTTCCTTTTAATGACATGGTTTTGTCCTCTCTAGTTTATTAGAAGTGTAAGTTTTTATAAATATGGAGTGTTCACTCCTGTAATCGGATATGAGTATATCCAAGAACTTGATTGATTATGCATGATGGATTTATTATCTGTCCAATAGATAAATTTATTATTTTTAATCGATTTTAGCGATGACTAATCCTCCGACATTGAAGCAATTGAAATACCTGTGTGCAGTTGCCGAGCTCAGGCATTTCAGCCAGGCAGCTGAAGCCTGTTTTGTTTCGCAATCAACCCTGAGCGCAGGAATTTCTGAACTGGAACAAAGCCTGGGAGTAACCCTGATTGACCGCAGCAAGAAGCAGGTGAATCTGACTGCAATTGGCCGTGAAATCAGACAGCGTGCCTTGACTATTCTGACCGAGACAGAAGATCTGATGGCGGCAGCAGAGTCGGCGCATGAGCCCTTTACAACTGAAATGCGCCTGGGTGTGATTCCAACCATTGCACCATTTTTATTACCTAATATATTAAAGACATTGCGAAAGCAGTATCCCAAATTCAAGCTGTACATACGTGAAGATCAAAGCGCCAACTTGTTAAACGGACTGAACGCAGGGGATCTGGACTTATTGCTTTTAGCACTGCCATACCCAGCCGAAGGGGTTGTCGAAAAGCACTTGTTCTACGATGAACTGGTACTAGCCTGTAACAAAGGCAGTGAGTTTGCTAGGGATAAAACCCACTCCACGGCAAGTTTAAAAAATTCTGATTTACTGTTGCTGGAAGAGGGGCATTGTTTACGTGATCATGTACTGGAAGCCTGCGCGCTTAACAACAGTGATATTAAGGTACCTTATTATGCTACCAGCCTGAATACAGTAATTCAGATGGTAGCGAATGATATAGGCATCAGTATATTGCCTAAAATGGCCGTTGATGCAAAAATTTTACGCGGGACTTCTGTAGAAACATTTTCCTTTTCCGACAAGAAGGTACAGCGAGCTATCGGTCTTATGTGGCGAAATCGTTCTCCACGACAAGCAGAATTTACCCAGGTAGGTGAATTAATCCGTGAATGTGTAACCTGATCTGGATATTCCTGCTTTAAAATCAGATGCCTGCACAAAAACCAGTTTTCAAGGAGGCGGTATGAATAAAATAATAAAACCCATTGCCAGTTTTATCGTTATTTTTCTGACTGTAAGTGGAATATCAACAGTTGCAGCACAGGCCTGGAACGCCGACTTTTTTCTGTCCATAAAAAAAATGTTTGAAGAGCAGGAAATTGCTGCATTGGCAGAACCTTTCAGTGGCGTTTCCACTTCAGCAGGTATTCAGGAAGGTCTTTACAATATTGAAACAACCGGCATTTCGACTGTGCCAATAGTTGATGCAGCCAGAGCATTCATCGATAGTTTGAGTCCTGCGCAAAAGCTCAAAACACAGTTTAGTGTTGATGCTGCAGAATGGCGGCGCTGGTCCAATGTCGATAATGGTCTTTATGTTCGGCAGGGCACCAGTCTGGAAGAAATGAATGATGCCCAGAAACAGGCAGCCTGGGACCTGTTAAGCACTTCGCTGAGTGTCAAGGGGATAGAGCTGAGCCAGAATATTATGAAAACAGATCAGACCTTGATGGAGCTTAATCAGGGTGATTTTATTTATGGTGAAGAAAAATATTATATAACCATGATGGGTAATCCTTCTGAATCTGAACCCTGGGGCTGGCAGCTTGATGGGCACCATCTGGTCATTAATTTTTTTTTACTTGGTGATCAGATTGTTGCGACTCCGTTGTTTATGGGAGGGGAGCCGATCATAACCACAACCGGCCGATATGCAGGCAATCAAATATTGCAGGAAGAGCAGAACACTGGTCTAAGATTTTTGCAGTCACTCGATGATAATCAAAAACGTATTGCTGTTATAAATCCGATAAAAGACAGAGACAATATTCAGGCTCAGGCCAACCAGGATAATCTGGAACTGGATTACATTGGTATAGCAGCCGGTAATCTGAGAGATGAGCAGAGGGAAGATCTGCTTGATTTAATTTCAGTATTTATCAGTAATATTCGTGAAGAGCATGCCCGGGTCAGGATGGATGAAATACGAGAACATCTCGATATGACCCATTTTGCCTGGGTTGGTGGTGATGAAGAAGATTCAGTTTTTTACTATCGTATCCATAGCCCTGTGGTTTTGATTGAATTTGATCACCAAAATCCGGTTGGAAACAATACTGAACCAGCTGGTATAGTGACTCGCCAACACATACATTCCATAGTCAGGACCCCTAATGGTAATGATTATGGCAAGGATCTGTTAAGACAGCATCTGGCTTTACACCCTCATGGCAGGAATTAAGAATTTTATACAGAAATACTGTAACAATGGTGAATCAAGATTCGTGAGTCTCCAGTTCCAGGCCAGAATCCTTATATTTTTTCCAGCGTAGCCGACCCAGCGCTTTGGCGTTTTCCTCTGCGGGAATGATCTCAACTATTCTGGAAAATTCAGTGTGAAAAGCCGGGATATCCTGGCTTAAATTAATCAGCACATCAAAATTTTTCTGGTATTTTTCTGCGTAACCAATAATCAGCTTTACATCTTCATCCACGTCAGTGTCTATTACGCAGTGCGGTAAAAAACTTTCCGGGCGATAACTCCAGAGCAGGTCATCCAGGTATTGAGCCTGTTCCTCGGTGTCAGTATGAATATAGGCTTTAAGATTTTGAGACAGGATTTTTTCACACAGGCGGCATGCAAATACATACTGCTCACTGGCCTGACCCTGTTTAAGCAAATAGAAATTTACTTTTGACATAAGTAGATCAGTTATTCAGCAGGTATTCCATTAACAGGGGCACAGGTCTGCCTGTTGCGCCTTTTTGCTGTCCCTGATTCCAGGCAGTACCAGCTATATCCAGATGGGCCCATTTATATTCTTTGGTAAACCGAGCAAGAAAACAGCCTGCAGTAATTGTACCGGCACGTGGTCCGCCAATAGCGGCAGGCGCCAGGCCGGATCAAGGGCATCCAGGCCACATTGATAAAGCGTATCGGCCAGATCGTCATCGTTAGATAAAAGTCCACTGACTATATTTCCGAAAGTGGCCACGCAGGCTCCTGTCAGGGTTGCTATATCAATAACGGTTTTGGGATTAAAGCGTTTTGCATAAGTCAGGGCATCACATAACACCAGACGACCTTCTGCATCGGTATTTAATATTTCTATGGTCTGGCCGGACATGCTGGTAACGACATCACCTGGTTTGGTCGCTCGACCACTGGGCATGTTTTCTGCACTGGCGATTATGGCCGCCACATTGATTTTTGGTTTCAGTTCGCACAGGGCATGCATGGTGCCCATGACACTGGCTGCTCCACACATATCGAATTTCATTTCATCCATAGCGGCACCGGGCTTCAGGCTGATGCCGCCGGTATCAAAGGTTATCCCCTTGCCGACAATGACATTAGGCTTGGTGTTGGCACTGGTGCCCGTGTATTCCATCACGATCAAAGCAGAAGGCTGGTCACTGCCATTGCCAACAGAAAGCAAGGAGTGCATGCCCAGTCGTTTCATTTGAGCTTCTGAAAGTACTTTGGCTTTTAGCAGCTTGTTTTTTTTGGCCAGGGCCAGGGCCTGTTCACCAATGTAGGTTGGAGTACAGATATTTCCCGGGAGGTTGCCCAGATTCCTCGCAGTATTCATGCCGGTGGCTACTGCAGCGCCAGTATCTAGACCTTTTTTGACTTGGGAACGTTGATTTCCGGTGCAGGCTATAGCAAGACGTTTTACTTTTTGAGCAGGTTTGGCTTTAGATACAGTTTCCCGGTAGCGATATTCTGCATGGGTAAAGGTTTTGGCGGTCTGAATAGCCATGCGTTCAATAGTCGCATCTTTAATCACCATACTATCCAGTCCCAGAACTGCATCAGTAATTGAATAACGGTTCAGTTGCGCTACTGCTATACGTAACAGTTCAGTGAATTTCTTCAGGTCAAAGGCGCTTTTGCTACCACAACCCAGCAGTAATATACGCTTTGCTTTAATCCCGACAGGTTGCTGCAACATGAGAGCTTCCATAGCCTTGCCGCTCATATCGCCGGCTTTCAACAGCTTCGATATGGCTTTGCCGGCAGCTTTATCAACTGATGTTGTTGCTTCGGGCAAACTGCCATTGGCAAAGACACCTAAAATCAGGCAGGAAGTCGGGGTGTTGGAGAG
>JAYPJO010000031.1:0-2156 GCA_038128465.1 Gammaproteobacteria bacterium | reverse complement strand
AAAATTGTCCCAAAAAACTTTGTGCCATCCTTTCAATTTTTTGGCAGTAACAATGAAACTTAAACACACATCAAGCAGTGTCAGACCTAGAGATAAATGTAGAGATTTGTTTTCAAAAAATCCACTTGAAATGATGAAAAAGGGTAAAGTAGCTGTCTAAGTGGCTATACATTAGAATCCGTCTATGATTATTGCCCGCTATCTGGCCAGACAAGTTCTTCAGCTCACAGCAGCGCTGACAATCGTCCTGCTGTCAGTTGCTGTATTGATCCGCCTGCTTAATTATCTGGGTGATGCTACCGAAGGTAATATAGATCCTTCCGTATTATTCATATTAATGTCCTATCGCTTGCCTGAATTCGTGCAGTTGACCCTGCCTCTGGCATTATTGCTGGGGGTTTTACTCGCCTATGGACGTATGTACGCTGATAACGAAATGACTGTATTGATCGCATCGGGGTTGAGCAGGCGGCGTCTGCTGGCATATACCCTCATGAGCGCATCGGTACTCATCATAGCAATTGCCTATCTGAGTTTGTCTCTGACTCCTCGGGGTTTGATGAATAGTGAAAACTTGCTTGAACAGCAAAAAGATCTCAATGAATTTGATGTCATGGTGCCGGGTATTTTTCAGGATATATCCGGTGGAGCCAGAACTACCTATGCAGAAAATATAGAAGGTAATGAAATAGGGAATGTCTTTATGAATGAGACAGAAACTGACCGTCTTGTTGTTGCTGAATCTGCAAGTCTGATCCAGTGTGATAGCCTTGAGTCTGATGATGTGCAGGCTCAGGAGCAGGAAAGACTGGTAATTTTTTCTGATGGTTCTCTTAGTGAAGGCATGGCTGCAGAAAACTATTACTCAGTGACCAGCTTTGGTGAACTGGCTATCAGATTACCGCAGCGGGATATTAATATTAACCTGGATTTGGAAGAACAGACATTGCCTACCAGAGAGCTATTAAATAACCCCAGTAACGCCAGGATTGCAGAATTACAATGGCGGCTTTCTCTTGTTTTGATTATTCCTGTGTTATGTCTGCTGGCCGTACCTTTAAGTAAGGTGAATCCCAGGCAGGGGCGTTTTGCCAAACTGGCCCCGGCTGTGCTGCTTTATATAATTTATTTTGCTCTGTTACTTGCCAGTAGAGACTGGCTGGCTGATGGTATTTTACCGGCTGTCATTGGCTTATGGTGGGTGCATCTGCTATTTCTACTGATTGGCATTTTAATGTTCCAGGATAAACTGCCGGTGCTGTCAAAACCGGGCAGGAAGTAGATTCATGTCAAGAATTGATGCCTACATTCGCAATCAGGTTCTGATGGGCATGCTTATGGTGTTGCTGGTGCTGGCAGGGCTGGATTTTCTTTTTACCGTGTTTGATGAACTGGGCGGCACCAATGACCGTTATCAGACAGCGGATGCCATGTTGTATGTCTTATTGACATTTCCCCGGCATATTTATGAATTGTTACCAATGACTGCGTTGATGGGTTCATTGATTGGCTTAAGCGTGCTGGCCTCCAGTAATGAGCTGGTCATTATGCAAAGCGCAGGTGTCAATACACAACGTATCGTCTGGGCGGTAATGAAGCCGGCGATAATTGTCATGATCGCGGGATTGATTCTGGGCGAATTCATAACGCCACCTCTCGATTTACGCGCGGAAGTAAATAAGAACTTAGCCATCAGTCAAGAAGTGGAATTATCCAATTTTGGCAGTTGGCAACGAGATGGCAATGATTATTTACATTTCAATGCCATCGAGCCGGAAGGCATATTACATGAGGTGAGTATTTACAGTTTTGATGAAGCACACAAATTGTTGTCTGAAACCAGAGCTGTGAGTGCACGCTACGAAAATTCGGGATGGGTTCTTGAAGATGTCAGACAAACTGAATTTACACAAAGTGATGATGGCTTGCGAAGTGAATTGAGTCTGTTTAATGAGCTGTCTTGGGATGTGGATTTATCTCCGGAAATGCTTCAGCTCATGATTGTTGATTCGCAATCACTATCTATCACAGATCTTTATCGCTATGCCAGGCGATTTACTGAACAGGGGCAGGATGGCAGTGCCTATTTCATGGATTTTTGGGAAAAGGCCTTACAGCCATTAACGACTGCAGCACTGGTGCTGGTCGCCATATCC
>JAYPJO010000030.1:0-14544 GCA_038128465.1 Gammaproteobacteria bacterium | reverse complement strand
AACTTTCATGTCGTATTACGACTTGAAGGTCGTAGAACATGATTCTATTCATCAGAATTAATTTTTTCAATGAGAAGTTTTATGAAGAGTCAATAATATACTATTAAACAGTGATGTATTCTTTAAGAACCGATATGAGCAATTTGCCAAAAAAAATAATAATCAATGAGGAAGGCCCTCGCGAAGGCTTTCAGATTGAATCTGCGGAAATACCTGCAGAGGATAAAATTGAGCTGATCAATATGCTCTCTGAAACGGGTGTAAAACATATTCAGATAGTGTCTTTCGTGAACCCGAAAGTTGTTCCGGGCATGGCAGATGTGGAAGAAGTTGTCGCCGGCATCACAATGAAACCAGATGTCGATTATACCGGGCTTTGGTTGAATCAACGTGGCTTTGAACGAGCTCTTGCCTGCGGGAATTTGTACATGGAGGGTGCGCTTACACTGTATTCCTCAAATACTTTCCTGAAAAAAAACCAGAACAGAACACCTCAGGAGCAACTGGATGCCCAACATGAGCTGATAAGTCTATATCAGTCTAATAATGTACCTGTAAAAAGAGGTTTTATATCAACCGCTTTCGGGTGTAATTTTGAAGGTGATATTGCTCCCTCTCATGTGATTGATCTGGTCACCCGGCTGCTGGACATTGCGGGCGAACACGGTGAAGAACTGGAACGTATTGGCCTTGGAGATACCATGGCCTGGGCCACCCCTGAATCTATTAAACGCGTCGTTGGTGCCGTAAGAGACAGGCATCCCGATTTACCACTGTTGCTGCATTTGCATGATACCCGCGGTATGGGTATTGCCAATGCCTATGCTGGGCTCGAAATGGGTGTGGATGCCTATGACGCCTGTGTTGCCGGTCTGGGTGGTTGCCCCTTTGCCGGTCATAAGGGGGCGGCAGGAAATGTTTGCACAGAAGATCTGGTTTTCATGTGCGATGAAATGGGGATTGAAACAGGTATTGATCTGGGTAAAATGATTGAGTGTGCAGTTTTTGCTGAGAAGATTGTCAAACACCCGCTGCCAGGCTCAGTCATGTGCGGGGGTGTTTTGAGTAAATTTCGCTCACCTGATCATCCAGTTAATAATCGGCTTTAAATCAACAATAATAAATCTAAGGAGTCATTATGGAACAGGTTTTACCGGAAGGCATAAGTGCACAGACCCTTGATCGCGCACTTGCCGCTTTCGCTGACGTTATTGGCGAACAATGGGTTCTGAACACCGATCAGGACCGGGATAATTACCAGGATTTTTACGCACTTAATCCCGCTGTGCACCATGCTTCTGCTGCCGTGGCTCCTGCCAGCACAGAAGAAGTCCAGGCTGTCTTGCGAATTGCCAATGAAAACAGAATTCCGCTGTGGACTATTAGCCGTGGCAAAAACTTTGCCTATGGCGGTCCGGCACCGGTCATGGATGGCTGTGTAGTACTGGATTTAACTCGCATGAAAGGCATTGAGTTCGATGAAGAAAATGGCGTCGTAGTGGTAGAACCCGGTGTTGGCTTTTACGATTTATATGATTACATCGACAGGGAGCAACTTCCCTACTGGCTCTCAGTACCCGGTCAGAGCTGGGGGTCCGTACTGGGAAATGCCCTGGAACGTGGTGTTGGCTATACCCCCTACGGCGATCATGCTGCCCATATTCACGGACTTGAAGTCGTGCTGGCGAATGGTGAATTAATCAGAACAGGCATGGGTGCCATGGAAAACTCCGGCACATGGAATCTGCATCCCTATGGTTACGGCCCAGGCTGGGACCAGATGTTTTCACAATCCAATTTCGGTGTAGTCACAAAAATGGGACTGTGGTTAATGCCGGAACCCGAGAGTGTCATTTCACTTGGCATACAGTTTGATGAACCGGATGATCTGGGCTGGGCTATTGATACGTTTGCCCCGATGCGCCGCGAAGGACTGATCAAGCACTCCCCCACTGTAGGCAACTGGCTAAGATATATCGCGACCCGATCAGTTCGGAGTGACTGGTACGATGGCCCCGCTCCATTCCCTGAAGAAGTCATCAGGCGTGTTCGTGATGAGATGGGAATCGGCTGGTGGACAACGACAATAAACACTTACGGCAGAACTGAAGTTGCCAGGGCCTCTGCGGATATTATTAAAAATACGTTTTCTAGCAGATCCAGCTATGCCATCAGGGAAACCATATGGAACCGCGGAGACCGGCGCCCTACTTCCCCATTTTTTGGTGTTCCCATCACTCTGTCCATGAACAATGCCAACTGGTACGGTGGTCGAGGTGGACATATCGACTTTTCACCAGCCCTACCACAAACCGGTGCAGCGGCCATGGACCAATTCAGACGCACCTATGAGCTGCATAATGAATATGGTATCGACTACCACCCTGGCTTCAATCTCGGCGAACGTCACCTGACAAACATAAATGCCATCATGTTTGACAAGGATGACCCGGAAATGTGCGGCAGAGCTGATCGCTTATTTCGCAGCCTGGTTGCTGATGCTGCAAGTAATGGTTATGGCGAATACCGTTCGCACATCATGTATATGGACTTGATTGCAGAATCGTTCAATTACAACAACCAGGGGCTGTCAAAAATAAACAGGGCCGTTAAGGATGCCCTGGACCCAAATGGCATCCTGTCTCCTGGGAAAAGTGGAATATGGCCTTCACGCTACGAAGGAGAAGCCTGATGAAAATTAGACATATTGCAGCCTTTTTATTTGCCCTCTCCTGTCCCGCTTTCAGTGTTGTTGCCCAGTCGCAATCTGAAGGGGAGCAATTATTTGTTGAGAAATGTGGCATGTGCCACAGGGATCTGGGTATGGGCACAATGCTTTTGATGAACCGCATACCCAGAGACCAGGCAAAACTGGAAGACCGCACAGAACTGCCAGCTGCCCTGATCAGAACAGTTGTCAGAAACGGACTGGGCAACATGTTTTCCATCAGTCGTGCTGAAGTCAGTGATGAACAGCTGGATAAAATTGCAGCCTATTTATCAGGGGAATGACATCATGAAACAGAATTTTTCAAACCCTGTGAATGCCAGTCGTCGAAATTTCCTGAAATCCGGAACACTGTTGGCTGCTCTTGTGCCTGCCCAGTCTGCTATCAGCCTTGTTCCCGGTGAACGTCAGCAGACCCTGGTAGTACTATCTCCTGAATGGGCCTATCTTGCCGATTCAGAATTTCTTCCCGATCAGGGGAGGTTCCAGGCTCTTGTACTGAAGACTGACCTGGTTCGACTGTGGCGTGATAGCCTGGAACAGGAAATTATTCTCAACAATAAAACAGTGGTTGGCCTGACCAACTGGGCAGATTTTATAACGCTGCGGGGGCTGGCACAGGAAAGCAGCCTGCTTATGAAATCAGAAGCAGGAATACATTCCGGTCATGAAAGGATTATGGCCCCAGACAGTGTTGGAAATTCTACCAGCACTCCATTAATTAACTGGACATTAAGTTTATAGCTCTACAAATCGGTTTCGTACCCGAAGGCAAAGGCTGGATAAAAGGTAACGGGATTACTTACTTCTGAATTTCATTAACCGGTGTGTCATCCAGCCAGAGCATTATTCTCTGGTAGATTCTGCTGTTTCAATTCGTGCAACAGAAAATCAATAAACACTTTAACTTTGGCGGGCACATAATGCTTTTTTGGATAGATGGCTCTGAAAATTCTGGGGGGTAATTGGTAATCATTTAAAATGGTCACCAGGTTACCTTTGTCAATCTCCTCCTGGACCAGGCTCGTTGTCAAACAGCATATTCCCACACCATTTAGTGTCAGTTTTTTTACTGCCAGGGGATTGTTGATTTGAACATTTCCCGAAACTTTCACTTTTATCTCTTCATCATCTTTTGAGAATACCCACTGATTGGGCACCTGGTGTATGGACGGCAACAGACAGTTAAAATTGACCAGCTCTTCCGGTGATTGAGGCACACCATGCCGGGAAATAAATTCCGGTGACGCCATAGCTTTGGTTTCCGAAACTTCGATAGTGGTCGCACTGTAGGAAGAATTAATGAATTGCGCAGATGTCAGCATAATATCGAAATCTTCAATATCCACTTTTGAAAAGACATCTGTTAAATCTATTTCAATTTTTAATTGCGGGTATTTTTCCATGAATGCTGGCAACAACTCAGCCAAAACCATATCGCCATAGGTGACCGGCGCATTGATGCGTAAAATGCCCTGAGGCATGGTTTCACTTTCAATTGCTGCATATTCAGCTTCTTCCAGCGTCCTGTGTGCATCTCTTGCATATTCAAAGTAGCGCTCTCCTGCTTCGGTAAGTTCTATCCTTCGGGTTGTCCTGTTTAACAATTTAACGTTCAGGTGTTTTTCCAGATTTGATACGCGTTTACTCACAGCAGAATTGGTCAAACCAAGTCTTTCTGCTGCCCTGGTAAAGCTGTTTTCTTCAACCACTGTAAGAAATACCGGAATATCACTGAAGTTTGTTTGTTGTCCTGCTCTCATGGTTATTGTTTCTTTAAATTCAATTAATATTTTCCTAAAACTGCATTTATCAACTATTAGGATATAGTATATGCTTTGCAACACTGAGTAAATCAACTAAACATTAAAAAATTCATCAATACTGATAGTGGGATTATGGATATGAAAATGCGTTTATCTGCAAAAATTCTTTTTTCGGTTCTGGCTTTATTGTCCAGTCATCTGGTGCTTGCCCAGGGAGCGATTACAGGCAGCCTGATTGATCCCAACGGAGCAAATATTACTGGCCTGAACCAGAATGTAATCCTGGTTAATACAACAACCGGTGAAGAGTACTCAGGACAGACCTCGCTTGATGGGAACTACAGTATCACCGGACTTCCGGCAGGCACTTATGATCTCAGCTTTCTGTTCCGCACGGCCATGTATCAGTCCTACTCGGAAGAAGGAGTTGTTATAAACAATGGCGAGACACTTGAGCATGATCTTCATATTGAATGGAGTATCAATCTGGGAACCATTGGCGACGATCCGGGCATGCTGGCAAATGACATGTTACGAAATTCAGGCGACACATCGGGCCCGACGCCGAGGCTGTTTGATGGCAGGGTGGATTTCAACGGCTTGTGGACCCGACGACAAACACCAGAAGTACCGGTCCAGAGACCTCCATACCAGCCCTGGGCCGCGCAAATGGCGGAAGAACTGCGTGCACTGAATATCCAGAATCCCGGCGCCTATTGCCTGCCGCAAAGTGCCGTAATAACCAATTCTGCAGACTTTCCCTTCCAGATCACCCAGACTCCGGACATGATGATTCAGATTCAGGAATTTGTCACACCTGGCTGGCGCCAGATATTCCTGGATGGCCGGGATTTTCCGGAACTGTGGAATCCAAGCTGGCAGGGACATTCCAGGGGACACTGGGAAGGCGATACTCTGGTTGTAGAAACATCCGGTTTTAATGAGTACACCCCGGGTTTTGGTATCCATTCTGACCAGATGGTAGTTACCGAGCGTTATACCCGTCCGGATTTTGGCACCCTGCTCGTTGAAATCACGGTAGAAGATCCGGAAGCCCTGACAGCCAGCTACACCAATGTCCGGGAATTTGGCCTGGTGCTGGGTGAAGAGATTCTTGAATTTATCTGCGCCGAAGGAAACACCGATCCAAGTCACTGGGAACAGCCCGTCTGGAGAGGAAGACCATAAGCAGGGTTTTTTTCATCACAAAAAAATGCAAGCAGACTTTCAACTTTACATTCTAATAACGAGGACAACATGATTATTAAACAATTATTAGCCTTTACACTTACTGCAGTTTTTATGCTGGGACTGGCTTTGCAGGCTTCGGCTCATCATTCCTTTGTCGGCCAATATGACCCGGACCGGTCAACTGTTCTGACTGGCACTGTTAAGGGTGTGCGCTGGACCAACCCACATGCCTTTTTTGTTATCGAAGTAGACAATGAAGGCTCTTCAGAAGAATGGACTTTTGAGCTTGGCAGCCCCAATACACTTATCCGTTATGGCTGGAACCGGGATACCCTGCAGATAGGTGATGTCATAACAGCTGATGGCTACCTGGCTCGAAGCGGTGCAAATCTCGCCAATGCAAAAATAGTTACCCTGGCTGATGGTACCGTCTTTCAGGCTGCTTCTTCCTACGAGGAAGAAAATTAGCAGCCCGGCGTGTCGGCTTACCTATATGCCTCAGGACACATTTTTGTCCAGGAAAGTAAAATAATGCTATACATAAAGCTCAATGGTTTGCATCATTGGGCTTCTTTGTTTTCTACACAAAAACCCTGAATCGGGTTACCTGGCTAATGATATAAGACTATTATTACGCGGACAGGTCTTAATTTAATTTGCAAAACTGAGGTATTGGAAAATGGCTTTACCCCCAAATATCAGCGAATCGGAATTTGCCACTATTCTGAGTGAGCTTGCGGCTGTCGTCGGCGACGAGTGGGTGTTCAGTTCTGATGAGGACATTGCACTTTACCGGGATTCCTATTCGATTGAATGGGGTGAGGAAGGCGAAAGGATTGCATCTGCTGCCGTTGCTCCAACCACTGTTGAACAGGTCCAGGAAATTGTAAGAATTGCAAACCGTTACAGGTTTCCACTTTACCCTATATCGACCGGCAGAAACCTGACCTATGGAGGCGCGGCGCCCAATTTTACAGGCAGTGTAGTCGTTGACCTGAAGCGTATGAATCGCATCCTCGAAGTTAATGAAGAGCGTAATTTCGCGCTGGTTGAGCCGGGTGTTTCCTACTTTGAACTGTATGAATATATTCGGGAACGAGGCTTGAACGTGATGCTGGATATTCCTGATCCTGGTTGGGGCAGTCCGGTTGGTAACAGTCTTGATCATGGTGTGGGTTATACCCTTGGGCACTACCGCGACCATTTCGCCTCACACTGCGGGATGGAAGTCGTTACTGCCGAGGGTGAAATTGTGCGTACCGGCATGGGGGCTTTGCCCGGTTCCGAATCCTGGCAGGATTTTCATTATGGCACCGGCGCCACAATTGACGGATTGTTCGCTCAATCAAACTTTGGCATTGTCACTAAAATGGGATTCTGGCTGATGCCATTGCCAGAGTCACATCTAGCCGGAACTGTAAGCGTACCCGAATACCAGGATCTCATTCCCCTGGTCAATGAAGTCAATTACCTGGAAGATTCCATGCTGATCGGTCATACCCGTTTCAGCAGCCCGGCAGCCGGACCGGGTTTTGGTGGTTCACCACAGGTCAGGCAACTGATGGAAAATGGCTGGCCTACCATTTCACAGGCTGAAGATTTTGTACGTGCCCAGGATGCGCCGGCCTGGTCGGTAAACCTGCAGTTTTATGGCCCGGAAGAAACCGTGCGTGGCAGCTGGGCTGCCGTGCAACGGCGTATAAGAGCAAACATACCGGGTGCTACTTTCAGGGAGGGTCGTTTCACGACGCTGCCTATTCCTCGTGACCAGGAAAAAGATACGCCGAGTAAAACCAGTTTTGGTATCCCCGCACTGGAGATATTCCGTATCACGACGCGTAATCAGGCAAACAATGATGATCCGCCAGATGGTCATGCAGATTTTTTCTGTATGACACCAAGAGCTGCCCAGGCAGTATGGGATTCCTCCCGTATTATTTCTGAGTGTTACATGGAATCTGGCCTGCCGGCTCCCAATACACCATTCACACCACCTTCCATATTTTTCCCGCGTATTTATACCCGGGTTACCGGTGTAGATACATGGCGCGATCCGGTGAAAAATGCACGTTCCCGTGAGTTGTTTGCACGGATTGTGGAACGTTGTGCCGAAAACGGTTTTGGCACCTACCGCACCAACCCCACATTCCAGGATCAGGTCATTGGCACCTATTCCTTCAACGACAATGCACTGCTGAAATTCAAGGAAAAACTGAAGGACAGTATTGATCCCAATGGCATTATTTCTCCGGGACGCTATGGCATCTGGCCGGCAAATATGAGGAACAACAGGGCATGAAACATTTAATTACTTTTTTCTTATTAACGCTTGTTGGTATTTCAGCCCAGGCGCAGGAAACTGGTTCTGTCACCAATGGCAAGGCAGTCTATGACTACTGGTGTATTTATTGTCATGGTGAATCAGCACTGGGACCTTTGCCAGGTACTGCATCATTGCAGGTGAAATATAACGGTGCAATCCCAGCGCTGCTGGAAGAACGTACAGACCTTGCGGCAGAATACATCAGGGTTGTTGTGCGAACCGGACTCTATGGCATGCCGATTACCCGTCAGGTAGAAGTGAGTAATTCAGAGCTGGAAGATATCATCGCCTACCTGACCCGAAACAATAACCGGTAAAATATAAGCAAACTGCCCATATTAATCCCACAGGCAATAAAGCGGCTCTGCCCCTTGCCTGTGTCCAGCAGACCTATCGCTTTTCTTCGTGAAATTTTCATCTTTGGGCTCTCTTCTTAAAACAATTTTTATTTTTCATTCCATACTGGGAAGTTCCAGCTGGAAAGTAATTTTGCTCAACCATCACTGTAAGCCAAATTAAATTTTTCTGAATAATATTTAAGGTTATACCGCAATTCAATAATCCCATACTGGTTAAATTTTTGCTCTAATTGAATGGTGTAAATTTAACCATTGTAATACCCATATAACTGATTAAAATAGCCGTAAAAACAATTAGTTAAATTTTTTAATGAATGTCATGAGGGCAGCTTATTAATCGATTTACTGGTTATAATTTGCTGGCATCCATATGAAGCCATTGACCCTTAAAATAATCCTGGCAGTCGTATTGAATATGCTGCTTCCCATGCAGTGGGCTCTGGCTGATTTTTCTTCGTCTGCGATAAATCCTTATATTCACAAGGTCAGTGGTCCGGATGGTAACACCCTGGTCGTAGTCGATAACGATGGCCTGATCCTGGTGGATGGCGTCGATGCTGAATACGCCGAAGAATATCTGGATTTTGTCACCGGCGAATTCGGCGTTGATCATATAAAAACACTCATCCTCTCACACTGGCACCCTGAAGTTAGCGGGCTGAATGCAATCCTGGGTCCACAGGACGTGGAAATTATTGCCCATGACAATACCAAGCAATGGCTGGCTACAACTATTCGGGTGCGGGGTGAAACCATCATACATACGCCGGTTCCACCCGATCACCTGCCAGATACGACCTTTCATCAGGGTACTCTTTCCGTTCCTTTCCAGGATTCCACCATGGTGCTGGGTTACCTGGTACAGGCTCATACCGATGGCGATATCTACGTCCATTTCCCGAATGAGAATATTTTATATACCGGACCTGCAGTCAGATCAGATACCTGGAGCCCGGTTGATGAAACCACCAGCGGCTTTATTGGCGGCTTAATCGATGCCTATGATGCCCTGAATACCCTGATCGACAATAATACGGTGATCATCCCTGCCAGCGGTCCCAACATGAATCAAGAACAGTTTGCCGAGCAAGATGCTATGTATAAAGCCCTGAAAGATGACTTGCTTGCCCTGCTCAGACAAAGTATGAGCACCAATGAGATGCTTGAAATCAATCCTGCACAGGGACTGAAGCCGGAATGGGGAGACCCATCAGAATTTCTTGCAGAAGGCTTCAGGAGCTTCTTTGGACACCTGCGCTATATGCGTCATACGGGTGGAAGAATGGGCGGAAGCCCTGGTGGTGATGGTCGTATACTTTAATTAACACTGATGATGAGAACTCATATTAAACATTCTATCTACGTACTGTTAGCAGCGACGATCCTGTCACCAGCGCCCGGCCTGCTGGCTGCCAGTGAAGACGCGGCTGCAATTGCCGACAGATTTGAGCGTTTTGATGAAGCAGAACATTATTTTGATTTTCTGGATCAAAACTGTATGGAGTGCCACAACTTCGAGGACTGGGCCGGCAGTCTGGCTCTGGATTTAATGGTGCCCGAGGAAGTCGCAGACAATATTGATGTCTGGGAAAACGTTGTCATGAAACTGCGTGGTCGGCTAATGCCACCCTCTGGCTTTGACCGACCGCTGAATGAAGACACCGATGAATTTATCGCCTGGCTGGAAAATTACCTGGATCATGTCGGCGCACAACAACCGCATGTCGGCTATGTGGGCCTGCATCGTTTGAACAGAAAAGAATATGGCAATGCCATTCGTGACCTGCTGGGGCTTGACGTGGATGCCACGCAACTGTTGCCAAGTGATGACTCCATGGAAGGGTTTGATAATGTCGCACAAGCGTTGCGCGTTTCACCCAGCTTCCTTGAGCAATCCATTAATTCAGCCCTTGCTGTTGCTTCACAGGCCGTTGGCATTCCCAATCCCAGCCCAAGCTCCGGTAACGCCATTTACCGGGCCAGTGGTAACCAGCATATTCATCTGGATGGCCTGCCACTGGGGACACGCGGCGGTATTGCAGTAGAACATTTTTTTCCCGCTGATGGTGAATATACCCTGAGCATCGGCAACCTGGTAACCCGAATGTGGGTTCATAACCAGGAATATACGCATACCCTTATTGCGACATACGATGGCGTAAAGTTTTTTGAAGTCGATATTGGTGGTGGTGAAGACCTTAAAGCCATTGACCAGATTGGGGATACTGCCGTTGATGCCATCAATGCGCAGCTCAAGGATATCCCGTTTACCGTTCAGGCCGGACCACACAAACTCGTGGTGACGTTTTTGCATCGCTCCTTTGCAGAAGATAGTAACCGACTTGTTAACATGACGCCCGGGCAATTGGAAAATGTTATCAGCCTGGATACCATCGAAGTCAAAGGGCCATTCCGAAGTATGGGTTTAAGCCTGACGCCATCGCGCAATCAGATTTTTACCTGCTACCCGCTGTCCCCCGCTGAAGAAAGCGCCTGCGCCGAACAGATCATCAGTGAAGTTGCCCGCAAGGCTTTCAGGGGCTTTGCAACGACAGCCGATATCGGCAGGCTGCTTGCCATTTACGAAGACGCGCAACAACAAAATGGCTTTGAACTGGGTATACGGCAAGCCCTGACTTCAATACTCGCCAACCCAAAATTTCTTTTCCGGATTGAAAATATTCCGGAAAGTGCTGAACCCGGGTCTGTCCATAAACTGACTGATCTGGAGCTGGCATCCAGGCTGTCCTTCTTCCTGTGGAGTACGATACCTGATGAAGAGTTACTCGACCTGGCCGAAGCAGGAAACCTGAAACGCCCTGAAGTACTGGTGCAGCAAATCAACCGGATGCTGCAGGATTCCAGAGCAGAAACACTGGCCTCCAATTTTGCCTATCAATGGTTGAACCTGGCAGGCATGGATGAGGTTGATCCCGATCCTGTGATTTTTGCTGACATCGATTTTGGTGTCAGGGATTTATTCAAACAGGAAATTGAGCTGTTTGTCGGGGATATTTTTCTTAATAACCGTAATGTGACTGATCTGCTGACCGCTGATTACACTTACCTGAATGAAAGACTGGCTTTACATTACGGAGACCACACTGTTAAAGGCGATGCGTTCAGGTCAGTTACATTGAATGATACCAGCCGTTATGGCTTACTGGGAAAAGGGGCTGTACTAATGACTTCTTCATATCCAGACAGAACATCACCGGTTTTACGGGGCGCCTACATATTGGAGCACTTTACCGGTACGCCGCCACCAACACCACCACCCAATGTAGAAGCACTGACTGAAAACACAGCCGGAGAATTACCCCGAACTGTACGCGCCCGCCTGGAAGCCCACCGGCAGGATCCAAACTGCATGGGTTGCCACGGCATCATGGATCCACTTGGCTTTGCCCTGGAAGCCTTTGACACGGTTGGACGCAAACGCAGTACTGACCGCATGATTGGCCTGGCTGTCGATACTACTGGTCTTTTACCCGATGGCACACAACTGGATGGTGTAGAGGATTTACGTGCCGCCCTGATGGAAAGGCCACAATTATTCGTACAGAACCTGGTTGAAAAACTGATGATTTACGCGCTGGGCAGGCCAATTGAGGCAGAAGACATGCCCGCAATCCGGGGTATAGTCAACCTGGCTCAGCAAAATGATTACCAGTTTTATGATATCGTACAGGGCATTATTAGCACTGATCAGTTTTTATATAAACAGGCTGCTGATGAAACCAGCACCAATTCTGTAGTTGCCAATTAAGTCGTAGTTTACGGAGCGTCACATGTTCATTAGCAAAAAGCATTTATCCCGACGCAGATTATTGCAGGGTGCCGGCGCCGGCATCGCACTACCCTTACTGGACGCCATGATTCCTGCCGCCACCGCGCAACAGCAAGCCAGCCTTAAACTTGTCTTTATTTATCTGCCTCATGGTGCTGTTTATGATAACTGGACGCCTACAGGTAGCGGTAGCAACTTTGAATTAAGTCCGATTCTTTCTCCACTACAGGACTTTAAATCGCAGCTGACAATCGTCAGTAACCTGCGCAATAAACCGGCTGAAGGCCCTGACCCTCACGCCATAACCGCCGGTACCTGGTTACGTTGCGTTCCCCCAGGAGAATATGAAAATCCTGAAGCTGGTATCAGTTGTGACCAGGTTGCCGCAAGAGCCCTGGGTGGAGAAACGCCCTTTCCTTCCCTGGAACTGGCCACCAACAACACCAATGCGGCAAGCTATACCGCCACGTTTTCTTTTCGAACACCAACCCAACCACTGCCCATGGAAGCCGATCCCAGGAAACTGTATTTCCGCATGTTCGGGCAGGGAGAAACTGCACAGGAAAGGGATGCCATTACCAGCGAAAAATTCTCCTTACTGGATCAGGTACTGGAAGATGCCAATTCACTGAATCAGCAACTGGGTGCCAGTGATCAGATCATGATGGAAGAATACCTGGAGTCCATACGCGCCATCGAATTACAAATGGACAAGCTGGCATCCAAGGACATGTCCTACATCAATATCCCCGATGCCCCGGTTGGAATCCCCAATAATTTTCCTGCTCACATGCAGCTTATGTATGACCTGATGGCACTGGCCTACCAGGCTGATTTAAGCCGTGTCGTATCGTTTATGTCTGATCGTGAAGTCAGCATGAGAACCTTCAACCATGTTGGTGTTTCCGATGCATTCCATCCGCTTTCCCATCACCAGAATGATCCGGCCAAGCTGGAACGCCTGAGTCGGGTACAGCAATGGTATGTGTCA
Organism: Gammaproteobacteria bacterium; assembly: GCA_038128465.1. Classification (GTDB taxonomy): domain Bacteria; phylum Pseudomonadota; class Gammaproteobacteria; order Pseudomonadales; family Pseudohongiellaceae; genus UBA5109. The sequence goes on along the minus strand of JAYPJO010000030.1, from coordinate 1,396 downwards.
GCATTTTCGGATTTTGTGAAAAAACTGTCTGACATGCCTGATGGTGATGGCTCTGTGCTTGATCATTCCATATTGCTGTTTGGCAGTTGCATGGGCGACAGCAACCTGCACAACAATGATAAGGTGCCTGCCCTATTGGTGGGTCGCGGCAATGGTCGCCTCAAGGGCGGACAACATCTGCTTTACCCTCAGGATACCCCTTTGGCAAACCTCATGTTTACCATCCTCGACCGGGCCAATGTCGACCTGGAAAGCTTTGGCGACAGTACCGGACTGCTTTCAGAGGTTTAGTGTGAAGAAAAAAACAGCTCACTTAAATCCGGTTTTTTTATTACTGGGTTTGCTTTGTTCTGCTGTTTTCGCGGCAGATGAATCCCTGCCCCAATTAGTCGAGGCCCAGGAATTCGAAAGCGCACTTGAACTGATCAATACCGGTGTCAACGTCAACATGCCTTCAGTCGATGGCACCACGGCTTTACACTGGGCCAGTTACTATGGCGCAAAAGACCTGGTACGCCGTCTGATTCGTGCTGAAGCTGATCCCAACACCCAGAATGATTATGGCTCCTCGCCGCTTGGTGAAGCGGCAATAAAAGGCAACACCGAGTTACTGCAAATCCTGCTGGATGCCGGTGCCGATGTTGAATCACCCAATCCCGAAGGACAGACTGCCCTGATGGCAGTAGCCCGCACCGGCAACATCGATGCAGCCCGTTTACTGCTCAGCCATGGGGCTAATATCAATGCTGTCGAAAGCTGGGCCGGGCAAAGTGCCCTGATGTGGGCTGCTGCCCGCCAGCACCCTCACATGGTTGAATTCCTGATAGATAACGGTGCGGACATTGAACAGCGCAGTATTGACCGGGACTGGGAACGCCGTATTACCTCCGAACCCAGAGTTAAGGTTCTGGAATTCGGCGGACTCACAGCCCTCTTGTTCGCTGTCCGGGAAGGCTGCCTGGAATGCGCGCAGGCTCTTGTCGAAGCAGGTGCTGACATCAATAAACCTAACCCGAATAATATCTCCCCTCTCATCATGGCCATCATTAACCTGCGCTTTGATATTGCCCATTACCTAATTGAAGCTGGTGCCGATATCAACCAGTGGGATTACTACGGCAGAACCCCGCTTTTTGCCAGCGTGGACCAGAACCTGATCCTGGGCAGAAGCCGTCGCGGCGACTTACCCGCTGTGCAGGAACATACTGCTGTGGATATTGCACGCCTGCTGCTGGAACGGGGAGCCAACCCCGACCTGAGTTTAAAACTCCACCTGAGGGAACGCTATTTCCTGGATCGCTTTGTCGACTTTCAATATGTAATGACAGGCTCTACACCTTTACAGCATGCCGCTTTCAAGGGCGACCGGGACATGATAGCCCTGTTACTGCAACAT
>JAYPJO010000029.1:0-14664 GCA_038128465.1 Gammaproteobacteria bacterium | reverse complement strand
ACTCCAGCCAGTACCGTTCGGTGCCTTGTGATCAATGACCACGTACTTGCCACCGGGTCGTAAAGCGTTATAAAGACGGGTATTCATTGCATTCTGATCATTATTACGCGCTGGCAGGTCATGATAACCATTAATTAAAAAGGCAATATCTGCATTCCTGGGATAATCCGCTGCATCATAATCCTGTAACGCATATTCAGTATTGGCAGTTGCAGCAGCAAATGCATTTCCGGCCTCGGCACCAAAACCTTCAAATTCAACAAGGTCATACATGTTCAGGCTGCCGGTTTCCCCGATCGCTTCAGAAATTATTCTGGAGTAATACTGGCCCAGCACCGAAAGTTCGATAACTGTATCGCCTTCATTCAGATCAGCCAGCGTGAGGATATGAGCCGGCAGACGATTGACATCACGCGCTGTATCTTCTGCAGGCCTGGCATCAGATTCAACGGCATCGCGGATATGGGCAGGGGTATTATCAGGAACCGTATATTCCTGAGCTAAACCCAAGCAGGATAAGCCGAGACCAAGAACTGCCATGGCAATGACTTTTAAAAAAGGTTTTTTACTGTTCACGTTGCTCTCCGTTTTTTAAAAATTTGTTGAAATTAATATAACCACAGCGTCGTAACTATTTAAAGATTTTAAACGTTTCGCAATGCTGCTGCCATGGCATCCATTACTTCCTGTAGCACCAGTCTTGATGAGGCTATGTTCATGCGCATGTGCCCTTCTCCTCCGCTGCCATAGATAGAACCGGGATTCATGTAAATGCCCGACTCATAGACCAGCCAGTCACGCAAATAATGCTCCGGCGATTGTTTTTCAGCTTCGATATAGTTTTCCCTGGCACCAATACTGTCCATGATCGGTGAAAAATCGAGAAAGGTCATAAAGGTGCCTTCATTTCTGGTATAGCCAATATTCGGAATATTATTGCGAATATAATTTTCCACAAAAGTATGGTTGTCATCGATATAGGCATTAGCCTGATCAAACCAGTCGGCTCCTTCGTTATAGGCTGCTTCATTGGCAGCCACGCCCAGCGTGCTCAGGTCGGCACGATGATTCTGGTTGACGCGCTCCAGCAAAACCGGATTTTTTGAATAGAAGTAGGCATTCTTCATGCCCGCCAGGTTAAAGGTCTTGCTGATGGCATTAAACGACACACTGTTATTGACGACAGCCTGATCAGGCAGGCTGGCAAATGGCGTATAGCGGTGGTCACGGCGGACTACATCGGAATGAATTTCATCGGCCAGCACCACGATGCCATGTTCCAAGCTCAGCCTTCCCAGTCGCAGTAATTCATCTTCCGTCCAGACATTGCCTGTTGGATTGTGCGGGTTACAGACAATCAGGGCGCTGACATCCGGTGTCATTTTGGCTTCAAGATCGTCCCAGTTAACTTCATAACGTCCATTGAGGTATTGCATCTGGCTATCCACAGTCTGGACCCTTGCTGCGCGGGCAATCGAGTAAAACCCGGAATAGGCTGGTGTAGTTAATAACACCTTGCCACCACGCGGAACAATGGTTCGCAGGGCTGCAATCATACCCGGATAAACGCCGGCTGAGATGTAGATAGAATCTGGATCTAGATCAATGCCATGGCGTTCTCCGTTCCAGCTTACAATGCCGTCAAACAAACCATCCATCTAACTCATATAACCCCAGCTATGGTGCTGAACCCTTTCCTGCAAAGCTTCTGTTATACAGGGGGCACATTCAAAATCCATTGACGCAATGCCCATGCCATACTTGAATACCCCTTCGGGATATTCTCTGGCTGGTGAATCCCAGCGAGAAGCATTCGACCCGATGCGGTTATAGGGGGTATCGAAATCGTAATTACCATTGGCCAGCCGGGGTATGCTTGTAGAACTCTGGGCTGAGGCACTAATTTGGCCTGTGGCACTACTGGGAATGCCTGTCACGCCAGCAGTCGCACCAGCGATTGCTGTCATGCCTGCCCCTTTCATGAAACTTCTGCGGTTTAAAGCGGACTTTTCTACCATTGCTTCCTCTCTTTATCCCCCGTGATTCCCCTTCATTTATTTTTTGTGAATAATTTAAGGGGTGCTGATGATATAAGGCCGTAAGCGCCAGCTTATTCCTATTCTGCTTTATGCGCAAAAATTCAGTACCAGAAAAAACTGCACATCGCCAATGCTTACTGCATTGGCGACCAGGGCGTAGCTTCCATGTAAACTGATACAACTTCCTTTACAAGAGGACCGTTACGACGCGATTCTTCCCTGGCACTTACCCAGTCCGGATCACTTCTGAATGCCGCCCAACTCGCTGTTGCAGCATCTCTGTCCTGATGGGCAATGATATAGATCAGCGTATCTTCCTGATCCTGTGGCACCCAGTACGCAACATTGCGGATGCCATGCCGGGTAAAGATGCTCATGGTGTGATTTTCAAATCTGGCCAGCAAATCATCAAGGCGGCCTTCATGAGCGTAATAGGTTCGCAATTCATAAATTTCAGCCTGTGCCAGTGGTGACACAAAGCAAAGCACCAATAATATGCTAGTCAGTACTTTTTTTGTTTTCATTTCAATTCCTTATTAACAGTTGGGTTTTTAATTGGGGTAATGATATCTTAATCTTTGTCTAAGACTAAGTCAGTTACTGATGTATTGTTCCCGGATAAACTGGCTTTCAAGCATGACGGAATTTACAGGTCATATCCTGCAAAAAAGAACGGATATTCTGAAACCACTGCATACAGCATATACTGCATGGAGTTATAACAATGAAAAATAAAACAAAAAAACTTTTTGCTGCGTTCATTCTTGGTGTTCTTTCTTCTGTCAGTTTTGCACAAAACTATAGCGGAAATGGTTCCGCTATTATCGACATTCTGGAAGACGGTGGCCTGATCTTTGGCGTTTTTGTGCCAAGACAAAATAGTATGTTCACCGTGGCAGCCTCTGCGGAGTTGGCCCGAAACGACCAGGTTGATTACTTCTTTCTGGATATGGAAAGTGACTATAACCCTGATGACGTTGCAACAGTTCGTGAGGGTATTGATTCAGTACCGATGCAGAATCGCCCCACCCTGCTGGTCAGATTACAAACCATTGATGATGCCGGGTATGAGCAGACTTTCCAGCGCATAGCCGAGGTACTTGAACGTGGCGCTGATGGTATTGTCTTTCCGCATATCCGTTCAGCCTCCATGGCCGCTTATGTTTCCGGTTACATGAGAGGTCTGGGTGTTGATGTGTGGAGTCCGGAATATCCGGATGACAGAATCATTTCTTTTTACATGATCGAAGATCCCTATGCCGTTGCCGATGCCTATGAAATAGCAGAAGTCGGTGGTTACAGCATACTGTCCTGCGGTATTGGCAGTCTGAGCAGTGGAGTTGGCAGCCCGGAACAGGGGTAACTGGGATGTCTCGAAGTTCTGGCCCAGGCAACACGTGCCGGATTACCCAGTGTACAATTGGCGCTTACCCTGGAGCTTATTAAGCAACGCATCCGGCAAGGCTATACCGGCGTGCTTTCCACACTGAATGACGAAACTGCAGACACATTTCGAAGAGCCCGTCAGGCAGCTGCTGACTGACAGTATGTTTACTGCTGAATATAACAGCCGGAATTAATCCGGGCGTGAGCATGAACACATCATTAGCAGATTTAGGTTGGCGGCCTTTTTTCCAGCAACAACTTTCCCTGGAAGATCTTGAGTTGTTCTCCCCTGCCAGAATCATCGAACAGCACAAGTCACAGATTGATATTATCTGTGAGTCAGATATTTTCGCTGTCCCCACAACCAGTTCCATGCCTCCGTTGACCGTTGGCGACTGGATACTGCTGGATGAAAACAGACATTTTTCAAGATTGCTGGAGCGACAAAGCTGTTTCAAACGAAAATCTCCCGGAACAAAAATCGCTGAACAGTTAATAGCTACAAATGTGGATACGGCTTTCATTGTTTGTTCACTCAATCAGGATTTCAATCTGAATAGAATCGAACGCTATTTAAGTATCGTTTATGAAGCGGGTGTGGAGCCTGTCATTGTCCTGAGCAAGGCTGACCTGTGTTCTGAACCGGAAGATTTCAAAGATCAGGTGCAACAACTGAACTCGGCATTATGTGTAGAACTGGTCAATGCTCTTGATGCTGACTCTGTATCTGTCTTACAGGCCTGGTGTCAGCCTGGCAATACTATCGTTATGCTGGGTTCATCCGGTGCAGGCAAATCCACACTGACCAACAGGCTCATGGGAAATGAAGCACAGGAAACCAACGCTATTCGCGAAGATGATGGCAAGGGTCGCCATACCACAACCAGGCGTTCACTGTTAAGAATGCCAGGTGGCGCTTTGATTATTGATACCCCTGGTATGCGAGAAATTCAGTTAAGTGGCAATGAAGAAGGCCTGGCTGAAACATTTTCTGATATAGAAGACCTAGCCATGACATGCAGGTTTGCAGATTGCCAGCATGAAGCAGAACCCGGTTGCAAAGTTAGAGCGGCCATCGATAATGGCGAACTAGACGAACGCCGGCTGGACAATTACCTGAAGCTTTCCCGGGAGCAGGCACTTAATGCAGCCAGCATTGCCGAACGTCGTGGTACTGATAAAAAGCTGGGACGTTATTATAAAAAAGTGATCAAAGAATCACTGAAACTCAAATGCAGATAATATTTATGGTCAACCACAAGATGAAATACTTCGTTCTACTGCTCTCGTTTTTTTCTGGCAGCCAGGCTTTCGCACAGGCGCCAGACCGGCCACTGCGTCCACTGAATGCCTATACACTTGAAGGCTATCACGCTGTTGAAGTTACCGAGGCTTTTGCCCTGCCTGCTGGTGTTGAGTTTACTTCAACAGCAAGTGTTGCCATTAACTCAACCGGACATCTGCTGATTTTGCAGCGAGGAGAAGTACCTTTTCTGGAATTTGATGGGGAAGGCAACTTCATTCGTTCATTCGGTTCTCCAGAAATCTTTAACCGTTCCCATGGCTTGACCATTGATGCCGACGATAATCTCTGGGTCACCGATGTCAGGGACCATATCGCGATGAAGCTGAACGCTGATGGTGAAATACTCAGTATGATAGGCGAACGAGGTGAGAAAGGTGTTTGGGATGATGACACTGGCTCGCATCTGCTCAGTGAACCTACTGCCATTGCTTTCGACAGTATCGGCAACCTGTATATTGCCCAGGGTCATGGTAACGGTGGCAGTCCAGAGATATTGAAATTTAAAGCTGATGGTGAGTTCATCATGAAATGGGGCATGCTGGGCAATGCGCCGGGACAGTTTGCGGTAGCCCATGCAATCGTGATTGACAGTAACGACACCCTTTATATTGCTGACCGGGAAAATAACCGGATACAGTTGTTCGATACCAGCGGCAACTATCTGGAGCAGTGGAATTACAACACCCTGATCTGCGCACTATATCTGCATGATGATGGTTATATGTACATCACAACGGGTTTTGATGGTGAATTTGCCAAACTTGATATGCAAGGCAATGTGCTCGGTGCCCTGGGTCGACCTGGCACCGGCAATGGCGAATTTGGTGAAGCGCATGGCATCGTCCTGGATGACGATGACAATGTTTATATCCCGGATGTAAGAAATTGGCGTGTGCAAAAATTCGTGAAAGAATGATTTCATCAGGGACGTGAAAACAGACAGATCATGCCCTTGAGCAAGAAAGTTTCTGAGGGAATAAAGCAAATGAATGCTGTAGAATATTCTTCTGTTTTTCCCAAAACGTGACCTTATTTTGTTCTATCGTCTAATTACAGGCCAGAGCTATTCTTCTGCCAAACCTGACCTGCTCAAGGATCCGGTTGGCCAGGTTTTATACCGCACCACAGTCCCCATCACCATTGGCGCAGTTGCCATGATCCTGTTTTATCTGGCGGATACCTGGTTTGTCAGTCAGTTGGGCACTCAGGAGCTGGCAGCATTGGGATTTACCTTTCCAGCTACCATCATGGTGACTTATCTTGGCGTGGGACTGGCTATTGGCACGTCTGCCATGGTGGCCAAATCGATAGGCGCCAACAACCATGACAAAGCTGTTGAATTTACCTACGCCGCCGTCGCCTTTGGCTACCTGTTTGGCCTGGTCATGATCTTTCCTTCCATGGCATCCATCACCTGGATATTCACACTGATGGGCGCCAGACCGGCAACCCTGGAACTGATCAGGGAATTTTTAAGCGCCTGGTTTGTCGGCATTCCTCTGATTCTCGTCCAGTTCGCCGGTACCGCCGTCATGCGCGCCACTGGCAATTCCAATTTGCAGGGGCGCCTGATGATGATGGCCGCCGGGGCAAATTTCATTCTCGACCCCATCCTGATTTTTGGTCTTGGTCCGGTTCCGGCTTTTGGCATTAAAGGCGCCGCCATCGCCACGGTACTTACCTGGGTGATGACCAATGCCTTTATCTGGTATCACCTGTGCGTAAAAGAGCAGATGCTGAAAATTTTCTGGCCGGGTTTGCGTAAATTGATCCAGGACTGGATTGAATTATTAAAAATCACCATACCGGCAGCTCTGGCAAACATGATTACACCACTGGCCACTGGTGTAATTACAGCGACACTGGCAACTTACAGTTCTGCTGCGGTTGCCGGCTTCGGCGTGGTCATGCGTATAGAAGCCTTAACCATGATAGTGATGCTGGGCATGTCCATGAGCCTGCCCCCTTTTATCAGCCAGAATTTTGGTGCCCAGGCCTATGTCCGTTTACGCCATGGCCTGAAACTCTCACTCAAATTTATTATGGCCCTGCAGTTTGCCTTGTATGTTGTTGTTGCACTGACTGCGCCTTTGATCGCAGCTATTTTTTCCGCCGAACCGGAGGTGCGTGAAGTCATCATCACCATACTGAGGATTCTCCCGGCCAGCTATGCTTTCCAGGCCATGGTGGTGTTAAGTGCATCCAGCTTTAATGCCCTGCATGCGCCACGCAATGCTCTTATCACCAGTCTGCTGAGATTTTTCGTGTTTTATGTGCCACTCGCACTGGTCGGTGCTGCCATCGGAGAAATTCGCGGTCTGTTTATTGGCGCCGCCATCGGCAACCTGCTTGCCGGATTGTTTATTACCTGTTGGATTATACGCTACACCAGGAATCTGACGCAGACATCTTGAACACTCCAATGGTCAAACCAGTTCTGTTGACCAACTTCTTGGATACCTGGATACGGTGAGTTTTGAAGAAAAGATTAATCCTGCTCCTGGGGAATCAGCCCATATCTTTCAGTAAATGAATTTTCATACTTCCAGCCATCAGGTGTAACCACGCCTTCATCCTGGCTACCGGCCAGGCGACATGCCGCAACCTTTTTTTGGGGATCGTTGTATAGATCCACATGCCCGTACTCAATCCAGCTACAGGGAATGGTTGGTCCATGCTGTTGATCAATAAACACAAAATCCTGCGCACCTTCTTTACTCTGATAGACAAAATTCAGTGACTCCAGCTTGTCCTTGAAAGCCATGGCCTCATCCTTGTTCATGAAACAGAAACGAGCAAAATGATCATCCCTGCACAAGGTAAAGTTAGGCATATGTTCCCGAAAGCTTTCCCAGCCATTAGAAAGCACTCTGTCAATGGCCTCAAGTTTTATGATTACAGATACTGCTTCGACAAGGACAGTCATGTATGTTTCCTTTATTCGCTGGTAATGGATGTGGTTGAGCATTATCAACATCCCGGGGCTAAAATTAAAGGGGGAATGTAGTTGGGTGTGAAATATGGCGCGCCTGGAGAGATTCGAACTCCCGACTTATCCCTTAACAGGGTATTCACCTGTAAAGCTATATCTATGCATTACAATGACTTATAAAATAAGGCACCGCGTCTGTATCCACTTTATATTATTGAATCAATAGATTCAAATGCTAGACAGATTAGTTAATTATGCTTTGCATACGGTCATGCATACGGTGGTGGACGGGGGTCAATTAATACCCCGGGGGTTTTCTGTGTGGCTGCAGAGATGTTAATGTATCTGTATAGGTTCGCTAGAGGGTGATTTAGGATGAGTAGTTTCTTTCTTTGGAGTGGTTTCGTTTTTAGCTTGCTATCGCATATAGTTTCTTGGGTTTTACTTAATACGATTAAAGATAAGTCCAAAGAAGCAGATTCGATTTTGTCACTGATGATTTTGTTTTTAACTGGTGTCGCTGTAAATGCCTTCGGGTATCTGCTGTTTCGATGACCGAGTTCTTCCTTATATAATGAACAGGCAGCTAAAAGATTATTTTAAGAAAACTGGCATTAGCATTAACTAATATACTGGTAGATTGAATTGATGAAATATATTTTTATTATCGCGGCAATATTTCTTTTTATAACAAATCCTACACAAGAAGATTTTAATAGATTTGCACAAGAATATACCAGAAGCAATACCAACTCAGGTGAAGCAATTGTAGATAGCTTCGCAGCAGCTTTTGTTTCTGAAATAGCGGCTGAAAACACATATAGAAAGGATTATTATATTTTTTCTATATACACTGTAGACTTAAGTCTTATTGCATTATTTTCTAAAAATGTGCCAAATGAATTAAAAATATTAGGCATAGCTGGGAACTTTTTTCCAATTTCTAGGACTTGATATTTTAGCCATATAAATACTTATATGATTGTTCTCATCTCACAGGCTCCCATAGTCCCATCAGCGAAAGCATATCAAAAATGACATGTATTGATTTAGTGTACAGAACTATTGCTGACTATTTAACTTTAGACTGTCTATATATCTTGTTCTTGAAACCATAATCTCCAATTCGCGAACTCGTCTACCGTTATTAATCCATAAGCAAATGCAAATAGAAATACTACTACTATCGCGATAAAGCATAAGATGCGTTGAGTGTAATTAATTTCGTATCGAATATCCTGAAGACATTGAAGAATCTGACCTAATAGCTCTTCTTGCGGGTGGGTTTTCTCGTTAGCTTCCTCTACATTATCTTCAGCTTCAGTAGCTTCTGGTTCATTGTTAGTAGTTGTCATTATCTTTACTCAACTTGAATATGATTGCGATGTTAGTATATTCAAAGGGTACCCTCAATTAATACCCCGGGGGTGTTCTGTGGAGCCGCAGAGATGTTAATGTATCTGTATAGGTTCGCTAGAGGGTGATTTAGGATGAGCTATAAAAAACTACTTACACTTTTATTTGTAATACCAACAATAGGCTTTGCTGCCGAGGAGACTGATGCACAAAGAATCTACAGATTATCTATTACTAATGAGTTGTATGGTTCATTTTTAGATACGTTAGCTTCAGCAAAGAGTGGTGTCCCAGATGCACAATATTTGCTAGGAGTTAGTTATGCTGTCGGTATAGGAGCTCCAATAAATTATAAACGAGCTTATATGTGGCTTTCGCTTTCACGAGCACAAGGGAATGATAGTGCGCAAAATACACTAAATAGTATAGCTGATGAGATGACTCCAGCCCAAATTGAAGAAGCCCAAGAACAAGCAAGCCTCTGCTGGGATTCTGGTTTCAAATATTGTGAGTAATAGACGCAGAGCTTATACATCTGAAATGGTTCTTCTGGTTTTAACTGGTGTCTCTGTAAATGCCTTCGGGTATCTGCTGTTTCGATGACCGAGTTCTTCCTTAATCTGAACAGTCTCCTCAATGAGCCACAGAGCATAAAAGTGCTCTCGGTCTTAGTGTTACTGCTATCTCTGCTGTGGATTACGACTGGCTTTTCTTTTCTAGATAAAAATAAAGATGATGACTGAAAACATCTTCTTAGTGTGGAATGGCTGGGGCATTTTTTTCACCATACTGCTAGTGATTTGGCGTGTAGTAGAAATTCAGGTAAAGCGCCGATATGGTCATGGTAGTTCATATAAAGGCGCTCTTGTGTTTGTTGCGCTGCTCTGTATCTTCTCAGCAACTGTTGGGTCAGGGCTAATAGCAGGACTCCTTTCATTCCCAATTGGTATTGGTCTGGGGACATTGCTTAGCAGCTTGAAAAGCTAAGTAGCTGATTTTATTATAAAAATAAATTGAGAACAAAAACGGAACAAAAAAGATTGACTTTTGGTAATAGCTTTGATTAGAATTGCTCTTACTGAATATGCATGGACAATTTTTATGCCACCCGAAAAAGTTAGGCTCGACCCAGAAAAAGCCAAAGATTCGCGCAAAAAGCTCTACTCATCTGCGCATACTTTAATTGCGGAAGCTAAAAAGAGTGGCAATCGCAAACTATCACTGCGTTCGATTAACGAGATAGAAAATGGTCGAGAAGTGAAGATACAGACAGCTAAAGATTACGCTGCAATTGTAGGTGAGAGTTTAATCAATTTGATGGATAGCGCTTACAAAGATAAATTTAATGAAAAAAAAGTCACCATAGATTTATCGGGAAAAACATTATTTGGTCACATTACTCAACATGTGATGGACGGGCTCGATTATAGGTTTGGAGAAGATGGAGGTTTTCCTCCTCCCCCGGATATGCTTTTCGATGAATATATAGATCGAGGGTTTCTAAATAAACATATTAATTTAACGGATCTCGAACCTTGCAGCTTAGTCGATTTGCTGGAACATAGTAAATCTTCAAGCCAGAACTTTAAACAACTTGTTGTCAGAGAAAATACTGCAGAAGAATGTTCCTCTGACCCTATATGGATTTCACAACCAAGCATAATTATTGGAAAAGAAGCTCTTCAGATATTAAAAGAATTAGAGTCAATAATTACTGAAAGTGATTTCTCTGAGGAAACTTTCTCAAGCAAGTCACTGATAAAGACATTAGAGAAACAAGAAAATTCCAGAATTCTTTTTGAGCAATTATTAGATTATGGCTTAGCGTTTTTCATTGGTAAATTACAATCTCAGGTCATCACGGATATTAGTGGAAGTAATAAAGAAATTATTAACGAAAAATCTTTTCCACATCTGGAACATGTGACCCGTAACATAATCGTTATTGCCGACAGACAACTTGAAAGAATCCAGATCCAGTATGAACAACTGCAAATAGAAATACCTTTTTAAACTTCGGAGGAAACATATGAAGCAGAAATAAAAAACGGCTCCCTAAGGAGCCGCCACTTAACCGAGGGATGCTCGACTAAGATTCCGAAAAATCCATATTAAGCCTCCCTCGATATTTTTTCAAATTTATTTTTTCGAGATATTTCGAAAGAGGCATACTTATGACTAAAAAAAATGACATCACTATTACAAAGTTTCTAAATCCGATTCGGACAAGTCAAAGACCGCATAGTCAGAATTTGATCGGGATGGGTATTAAAGCTGCCGAGGAGTGGATTCATTTCTGCGAGCTTGAGGGCTTATCAGTGCAAGAAGTGTTCTTACCATTCGATATAGCGCATGAAGATTTGGACTATAAAGAAGGAGTAATGGCTATTGCCGCATTTTGGCTCAGGGAATACATAGATACAGAGCTGGCTATGCGAACTGAATTGGAGCTAGCAGATGAATATTAAATCAAGAACACTAACATCAAAGCACCTAAGGCATGCTCTATACAGAAAAGCTGAAGGTTTATGCACTTATTGCAAGGCAAAACTAGATGCCAGTTTCCATGCGGATCATGTTATTCCTTATAGATTGCTACAAAGGACAAATCCGCATGAGCTGGTAGCAAGCTGTGCTACTTGTAACTTGAAAAAAGGAGGTCGCTATGACACCTAAAAATGTGGATCTCAGAAAACATCAGTTGGAGTTAATGCTGGAGTTAAGTCGGCAATTCAAGTCAGGACATTTTAGAGACATTCTCATGCACGTCAAAACAGGTGGAGGCAAAACACTGAGCGCATTCATGGCTTTTGACAGATTAAGGAAATCTAATTTCGTTGAGAAAATGCTGTTTGTCGTCCCCAGAGCAACATTACAAGAGCAAATTGCTTTAGAAGCCAAAAGGGGATTTTTACTCGACGACCGACATATTAGATTCGATATAAATGAAGCCACTAATGTGATTGATCCAAGCAGGGGTTTTGATGGGTATGTAACAACCTATCAAGCAATCGGACATGACTATACCGGAATCAATGCTTATGAGCTGGAAAGAACAAGGTATTTGTTAGTTCTTGATGAAGTTCACCACGTCAGCGAAAGATCTACTTGGGAACGAAGACTTGAACCAATAATCCAGCAAGCTAGTTATAGATTGTTTTTATCAGGCACTCTAGGCAGGGGTGACGAAAAACCTATTGCGTTTTTGCCTTATATTTCAGAGGAGGAAATTGCCCATGAAACTGTTCATTGATGAAACACAAATCAGTCTTATTAACTACAGCCTTTCAGATGGTCTCAAAGATGGAGCGATAATTCCGATTAAATTCCACCTCTGTGATGGAGCAGTTAAGTATAAAGACAAAGCATCTAATATAGTAGAATTCGATAAATTGTCTCAAGCTCCAAAGCAGCAAAGTAGTGCTGCGCTATATTGCTCACTGCATACTGATTTAGCAAAAGAGCTGATGATAACAGGGTTAGCCCATTTCAATGAGCATAGACAAAGCTGTCCTTCCGCAAAGTTGCTGATAATATGCCCTGACCAGCCTAACGCCAAATACTGGGGTGAGTATCTTAAATCTATAAAAATTGACTTGCCGGTAGCGATATCTGAGCAGTCTGTCCATGCCAAAGAGTCAATTTCCCGTTTCAAAAATCATGATGACTGCTGGGGCATTATTACAGTAGGCATGGCTTATGAAGGGCTAGATGTGCCAGAGATATCACACATAATTTGTTTGACCAAGATTAGGTCAGCACCATGGCTTGAACAGGCTTTTGGTAGGGCAATTAGACCTAATTTAAGAGAAGACCCAAAAGGTCAAGTCGCTCATGTATTCATGCCGCGGGATCCCGAAGCCGAAAGAGTAATCGAGGCTATCATTTCTGAACAGGACATATGGGCAAAAACATCGGAAGATGAGACATCAGCAGGAGGACGGGGTGCTGATTTCATGTCATCTGAAGAAATTGATCCCCTGTTTAGTAGTCTTGATGATATTGGCATAGTCGAGTTTGATGTAGATAGTTTGCTGACTGAATCGGCAAGTCATGAAACCGAAAATAAAGCTGCTGACATTCCATTAACTCCTAACCAACGTATGTGGTGCTTGCGAAAGGATATAAATAACCTCTGTAAGGAGTTAGCAAAACTCACAGGCGTTAGCATTGAAGAATACAATCGTGAGTTAAAGCGGAGGTTTGGCAAATCCAGAAGTGACATGACTATAGTTGAGCTGACCGATTTGCTTGACTTTCTGGGAGCTGAATTCGATGAATTAATATCACTGCCTTTTTGACAGTTGTCTCCAAGCTTCCCAGTTGGATAGGTCTGAAGCACATCCCTCTCATGTTGCTTTTATTATCCAGCTGGGAAGTTTTTTATGCCTAATTCATTAATAGCGCACAATTTCTTTCTCTATAAATGTTTTGTTTAGTCGCCACGGTTATAGGCGGCAAGCCCGATACTGTATGACTGTGCATAGACATTGCAGCTAATGCTTAAGACTAAAGCTATTATGATTGTTCTCATCTCACAGGCTCCCATAGTCCCATCAGCTAAAGTATATCTATGCTCTTATATGAACCAAAAACTCCAAACTGCACCTAAGATAGACATACAAATGGGTATTGAAATAAGGCTAAATAAAAAACATAATCCATGGACATTAAGTCATTTCAGGAAAGACTTCGCCAATTCGCGCTAGATCGTGACTGGGAGCAATTCCATAGCCCGAAAAACATCTCCATGGCCTTGGCTGCAGTATTCAGATAATGTTTTTAGCGCTGAAAATACAGAAAATATGCAAATTGCAATTAAAGATATATCAGGAAAATTTGTGGAAGGCCTACAAGAATATTTGAAATATATTAGCTAATTGGCAGTATGATAATTAGTATGTTATCTGCAGAAGAATATATATTTTTTTATTCAATCAAGATCGGATTATTGCATTAAATAGGTTTAAATGATCAAAGGAGGCTTTATGGATAGCTTTTTAAAAATTGTATTAATGCTTTGCTTTTCGACTTCAGCATTTTGCCAACAAGTGAGTTGCTATACAAAAACCGAGGTCGGAGAATCTTTATTAGGATTAAGTAAAATTTATGAAACAACTGAAGAGTTGGTGAGGTCGACACAATCGAATTTTAATTTTTCAACAAATGAGCTAATAGGAAACTCTGGGCAAAGATTTGGACTGGAAAAGATAGCGGAAAATATTTACAAAATAGGCAGTTATTATTACTTAACAAATGAGGATAAAAGTATAGTAACTGAGACAAACTTCGATGGAGGTTATGTGTATACAAAAGTTTTATTTTGCGAAGAGAATTAGCTTGAATAACATGGGTTGACGTATCTATTATTTATCAGGCCACCGATTATCAACTTGTATCTTTCCAAAACACAATTGATCGGGCGCAAACTGCCCAGTTTGGACCCCCCTACACCTCCATAGGAGAATGCCGTCTTGGGCATAAAATGCATCCCAATCATGTTCATAATCTTCTGCTCTAGAAGATTGGGCGGCTCTTGCAAACCCATCTTCAACTGAACTTACACTAAAACATGAGGATCCACCGGCACCTCTACAAATGCCTTCTCCAATAGAATTAACACTAAAGCATGAGGAGCCGCCTCC